>JAFEBB010000003.1 GCA_018266075.1 Deltaproteobacteria bacterium
CTACGACGCCGAGCACTTCCCCGAGGACCTCGTCTTCCAGGAGACCGGCGACCAGCGCAACTTCCAGGCGCGCTACATCATGCACGAGCCCTTCCGCGGCAACCTCGAGTGCGAGGCTGGGCAGCAATACTTGAAGCAGCTCGCGCAGCGGCACGAGAAGGAAGCGGTCTCGCTGGCGGAGCTCACGGGTTGGAGTCGCGAGGAGATCGTCCAGAAGATGGGACCCGATGCGCCCGGCGCCGCGCCCTCGGATGAGCAGTGGTACAAGAAGCTCTGGAAGTAACCAAACGGTTAACCATGAACAAGTTCCTCGTCGGGATGGTGCTGGTTGCGCTCGCGGTGCCTCGGCCGGCCCATGCGTTCTGCGGCTTCTATGTGGGGAAGGCGGGCGCGGAGCTCTACAACCACGCGTCGAAGGTGGTGCTGGTGCGCGACGGCAAGCACACCGTGCTCACCATGAACAACGACTTCGAGGGCAACTTCAAGGATTTCGCACTCGTGGTGCCCGTGCCGACGGTGCTCGTGAAAGAGCAGATCCACATCGGCGACAAGCGATTGGTCGATCGAATTGACAATTATTCGGCGCCGCGGCTCGTCGAGTACTTCGATGAAGATCCGTGTGAAGTCCTCAAGTACAAGATGGAGGGCGAGTTCGACATGTTGCTGGGCGGCGGGGGTCCTGCCGTGCCCAAGCCCGATGCGGCAATTCGTCACGGCGTGAAGGTCGAAGCCGAGTACACGGTCGGCGAGTACGACATCGTCATCCTCTCCGCAAAGGAGAGCGACGGCCTCGAGACCTGGCTCGAGGAGCAGGGCTATCAGATTCCGGCCAAGGCCTCGGCGGCGCTGCGGCCGTACATCAAGCAGAACATGAAGTTCTTCGTCGCGCGGGTGAATCTGAAGGAGCAGAAGACCACCGGCGTGACGTACCTGCGACCCATCCAGATCGCGTACGAGAGCGAGAAGTTCATGCTCCCGATCCGCCTTGGAATGGCAAACGCGAAGGGGGCGCAGGACATGCTGGTCTACACACTCACCAAGAATGGCCGAGTGGAGAGTGCAAATTACAAGACCGTGAACATGCCCAGCGGCATGGACATCCCGCTCTATGTGAAGAACGACTTCTCACGCTTCTATGCCTCGACGTTCGAGCAGGCTCACAAGAAGTCCGACTACCGCGCGGTTCATACGGAATATGTGTGGAACGCCAACTCGTGCGATCCGTGCGTGGACGAGCCGCTCACGCCTGAGGAGCTTCGCGGTCTTGGTGTGTACTGGCTCGACGACGGCCGGAGCAGCGCGCCGATCATCACCCGGTTGCACGTGCGCTACGACGCCGAGCACTTCCCCGAGGACCTCGTGTTCCAGGAGACCGGCGACCAGTCGAACTTCCAGGCGCGCTACGTCCTGCGTCACCCGTTCACGGGGAAGATGGAGTGCACGGAGGGCGAGACGTACAAGAAGTCGCTCCCCGCTCGGCATGCAAAGGAAGCGGAGGCCCTCGCCAAGCTCACCGGCTGGGATCCGCACGAGATCGCCAAGCACATGGGCGCCGATGCGCCGCCGCCCAGCGACCCCTGGTACAAGCAGATTTGGAAGTAGCTACTGTTTAGCCGTCGCGGATCCGAGATCCGGCACGATGCGCACCGCGCGCCCGCCGTGCTCCGCGGGCACATCGAGCATCACCGCCAGGAACGGCCGCGACTCGCCCGGCGCCAGCGGCTGCGCCTCGGCCTGCTGCTGCGCCTGAAGCGCCTTGAGCTGCGAGCCATCGACGAGGTTGTAGACCTGCTCCGGCGTGAGCGGCTTGCCGGCCCACGCGTCGGCCTGGGCCACCACCTTCTCGCCCTCGAGCAGCTCGACGTGCGCCTTGGCAGCGGGCACCTGGTCCTTGCCGTGGTTCGTCAGCTCGCCGCGGACGAAGAAGGCTGTCTTGCCGCCGGAGATCTCGTACAGCCCGCTGGACACGTCCTCCAGCACCAGCTGCGCCGCCGCGGTCTTGCCGCCGAACACCACCTTCCCCAGCTCGGCCGGCCGCAGCAGCGCGGGATCGAAGTGCCAATCGGCGCGCGCGGTGGCGTAGCCCAGCAGGCTCCCCCAGCCGACGACGAGCACGAAGAGCGCGTTGAGCACGCCGCCCAGCACCCGCTGACCGAGCGGCTTCTTGGGCACGGCCGGCTTGGTGGACGTGGTGGGCGGCCGCAGCCGGCGCGCCTGGCCTGGCTTGGGTTGCGACTCGAAGGCCGCGGGCGCGAGCGGCTCGCTGGGAGCGGGCGCAGCAGCCGTCGGCGGTGGCGCGGGCGGGAGCTCGAACATCGAGCGGTCGGGCTCGCCCGCGGCGGTCACGGGCTCGTCCATACCGATGTCCATGCCCATGCCCATGCTGGCCGAGCTCGTGTTCCTGGGTGGCTCCGGGGCTGGGCTGCTGGCGAAGAAGTCGTCGGCTGGCGCGGGCGCGGCCGCAGAGACGGGCGCTGCCGGCGCGCCACCGCCGCCGCTCTCGAAGGAGAAGGTCACGGAGTCTGGCAGCGGCGCGGGACCCGGTGCGGCCGGCTTGTTGGCCACCGACAGATCCAGGTTCGCAAACGGATCCGACGCCGGGGCAGCCGGCGCAGGCGTGGCGCCGCCAGACAAGTCGAGCCCCGCGAAAGGATCCGACGCCGGCGCGGGCGCAGCAGCTGGAGCCGATGCTGGCGGCTTCCCTCCGGCCTCGGCGAGGTCCACGTTGGCGAACGGATCCGCGACGGGCTTGGTGGGCGCGGCTGGCCGCCCCGCCGAGAGATCCAGGTTGGCAAACGGATCCGCGGTCGGGGGCGGACCGCCCTGGCCCGGCGACGTGAGGTCCAAGCCGCCGAACGGATCCGCGGCCGGCGCCGCCGCAGAAGGCAGAGGCGGCGGACCCACCGGCGC
This sequence comes from Deltaproteobacteria bacterium, assembly GCA_018266075.1. Classification (GTDB taxonomy): domain Bacteria; phylum Myxococcota; class Myxococcia; order Myxococcales; family SZAS-1; genus SZAS-1. The sequence goes on from JAFEBB010000003.1 coordinate 2,911, forward strand.
GCTGGCGCCCTCGTTCGGCGAGAACGGCACCAGGCTCGCGAAGGGATCCGTGGGCGAGCTTGGCGCGGGCGCCTGCATCAAGGCCGCGGCCGGAGCCGCCTGGAGCTTGGCGGAGGAGATGAGCGTGTTCGCCGAACCCGCAGCCGCAGCGACGTTGAGCGACGCGAACGGATCGCCTGGCTTACCCGCCTGGGCGTCGAGCTCCGCGGCGAGGCCCGCGAACGGATCCGAGCCTGCATCGAGCGGCGCGGGCGGCGGCGGGGCCAGCGCGGGCGCAGGCGTGGCGAGCGGCGGCTCGGCAGGCGGCGGCGGCGCGCCCAGCTTCGAGGCCATGAGCGCGTTCACCGCGAAGCCCGGCTTGGTGACCTCGATGTCGGTGGTCGTCCGGCGCGAGGCGGCGATGCCCCCGTGGTAGATGCCGGCGCGGGTGGTCTCGCCCTGGGCCTCGGGCGGCGGCCCGAACGCGGCGAACGGATCCGACTTCTGCGTCGATTCGGTGGGGCCGGGCGCCATCGCCGGCATGGCGGGCAACGTGGCGCCGCTGGGCTTGGCGGGGAGATCCACGGGGAGCGCCGAGCCGTCGGCCGCGCGCCGAACGCCGAAGACCGCCTGGCACTTGCTGCAGCGGACCTTCACCGCCTTGTCGCCGATCTTCTCGTCCGGGACGCGGAACTTCGTCTGGCAGGCGGCGCACTGGACGATCATCGGTGACGGCATTATCCGGGCGCCCGGAACTCGCAGCAAGCGAGGTCGCCTGCCTGCGTCGATCAGCGCCGACTTGACTTGGTGCGTCGAAGGTCCGAATCTGCGTGGCCTTTACCCCTCTCGTGGCGATCTAGAGCCGAGGTCCGCACCCATGAGCGACGCGCCCAACGTCCCGGCCAGCACCGGCACCGCCGCCGAGCCCAAGGTCATCAAGCGCTATACGAACCGCAAGCTCTACGACACCGTGGAGAGCCGGTACGTGACGCTCGAAGAGATCGCGGACATGGTGAAGAGCGGCGCGGAAGTGAAGATCGTCGACAACCGCACCAAGGAAGACCTCACCTCGGTCACCCTGGCGCAGATCATCTTCGAGGAGGAGAAGAAGACCTCCAAGATGCCGCTGGGCATGCTCCGCGACATCATCCGCACCGGCGGCGACTCGGTGCAGGCCTTCCTGGCCGCGCAGGTCGCCCCGCGCGTGGAGAAGCTCCAGGCCGAGGCTGAGCACCTGCGCGAGCGCTTCTTCAAGAAGGAAGATGGCACCATCGCTGAGGTCCCGCCCGAGCCGGAGAAGGCCGACGCCAAGAGCAGGCTTTCTCCGAAGGAGCTGATGCAGCTCTCGACGAAGACCGTCGAGGACTGGCAGCGCAAGCTCGACGACCGCATCAAGGCTGTGGTGGAGAGCATGACCTCGCTCCCCGCACTGGCGAAGGATCTCCACGAGCTCGAGAAGAAGATCACCGAGCTCGAGAAGAAGATCGAAGAGCTGAAGTAATCAGGCCTGCTCGAACGTCCCGCTCTTGCCGCCGGACTTGTGCGTGAGCCGCACGTCCGTGAGGTGCATGCCGCGGTCGCCGCTCTTGAGCATGTCGTAGAGCGTGAGCGCCGCCGCACAAACCGCGGTCAGCGCCTCCATCTCCACGCCGGTGCGCTCGACCGTGCGAACCGTCGCCGCGATCTCCACGCCGTCCGTGCCCAGCTCGAGCTGCACCTCGGCGCCGCTGATGCCGATGGGGTGGCAGAGCGGAATCAGATCCGGTGTGCGCTTCACGGCCATCACGCCGGCGAGCTTGGCGGCCTCCAGCGCGTCGCCCTTCTCGAGCTTGCGCTCGCGCAGACGCACCAGGCTCTCGGTGGACATGCGCAGCATGCCGCGCGCGATCGCCACGCGCTCGGTCTTCTCTTTGCTACCTACGTCCACCATCTTCACGGTCGCTCCATTCACGCCGAGCCATCGCTCCTCGCCGAGCCAGCGGGGCCGCGGTCCGCGGCCTCGCTGCACCACCGGCGGCGATGGCTCGTCACCACTCGGTCTCGGTGAGGTGCACGCCGTGGCTGAGCCAGCGCTCGGCCTCGATGGCGGCCATGCAGCCCGTGCCCGCGGCGGTGACCGCCTGGCGGTAGGTCGAGTCCATCACGTCGCCGGCCGCGAACACGCCGCGCACGCTGGTCCGGGTGGTGCCCGGGCGAACCTTCACGTAGCCCGCGGCGTCGACGGCGAGCTGGCCCTCGAGGAACTCGGTGTTCGGCTCGTGCCCGATGGCCACGAACACGCCCGTGCAGTGGAACGGCGACTCGGTGCCGGTCATTAGATTCTTCACCTTGATGCCCGAGACCTTGCCGTCGGTGGCCAGCACCTCGGTGACCACGGTGTTCCAGAGCCACTCGATCTTGGGGTTGGCGCGGGCGCGCTCCTCCATGATCTTCGACGCGCGCAGCTTGTCGCGGCGGTGGATCACGGTGACCTTGCTCGCGTGCTTGGTGAGGTAGTTGGCCTCTTCCATCGCGGTGTCGCCGCCGCCGATGACGACCACGTGGTGGTTCTTGAAGAAGAAGCCGTCGCACGTGGCGCAGCCGGAGACGCCGCGACCCATGAGCTCCTGCTCGCCGGGGACATCGAGCCACTTGGCGGAGGCGCCGCTGCTCACGATGAGGGCGTTGGCCAGGTAGGTCTTGTCGCCGGCGACCACGCGGAACGGCCGCGACTTGAGGTCCACCTTGCTCACGTGCTCGGGGATGATGCGCGTCTCGAAGCGCTCGGCCTGGGCCTTGAACTGCTCCATCAGCTCGGGGCCGAGGATGCCCTTGGGGAAGCCGGGGTAGTTCTCGACCTCGGTGGTGATGGTGAGCTGGCCGCCGGGCTGGTTGCCCTCGAAGAGCATGGGCTTCAAGTTCGCGCGGGCGGCGTACACGGCGGCCGTCCAGCCGGCGGGGCCGGAGCCGATGATGATGAGGTTCTCCACGCCGTCTTTCTGCTCGCTCACGGTGCCTCCGGGGCTTGCGATTTTGGGCGCGGACCGTACCACGCCGGGGTCACATTGATAACGCCGCGCCTGTTACTTGGCCGCTTGGTGCCGGAGTGCTCTAGTTCAAGCCATGGATATTGCGCTGCTGAAGAAGGTGAAGCTCTTCGAAGGCCTCAACAGCGCCCAGCTGGCGAAGCTGGCGGCGCTCGGCGAAGAGCGCAAGGTCCAGGCGGGCGAACACCTCTTCAAGGAGGGCGACGTCGGCGCGGAGATGTTCATCATCGAGACCGGGCGGGTGCGCATCAGCAAGAACGTGCCCGGGATTGGCGAGGAGGCGCTGGCGATTCTGGAGCCGGGTCAGTACTTCGGCGAGATGGCGCTGATCGACGATGCGCAGCGCTCGGCCGACGCCATCGTGCACGCGCCGGTGACGCTGCACGTGATCTCGAAGGAAGCGCTCGACGAGCTGATGTTCGTGGACAAGGAGATCGCCTACATCCTGCTCTGGACCTTCGTGCGGACGCTGAGCGAGCGCCTCCGCGAGACGGACGACAAGATCAAGGCGTTCTTCGCGCTGAGCTCGTTCAAATAGCCGCGCGGTCCGGCGGGCCGAACACCGCACACCGATCACCGTCACCGTTCCCCAAGCAAGAGCGCGTGTGAGTGAAGCGGGGAAACCCGCGAATCCCTCTTGCGAACCCCGGGTGTCCGCGCCGCGATCGCATCAGCGATCGCCCCGACGACACCCCAAAGCGCATCCCACGTCCCGCCGCGCACTTACGCGCTGGCCCGCCGCTTGCTCTCGCCCCGCCGCGTTCAAACGGGGAAGGGGGGCGGGAATGGTGGAGGGCTTCAATCCGATCTTTGGTGGGCCGCGCGTGGCGCCGGTGGTCGCGCTGCGGCAGCAGAAGGGCAAGCCGCGCGACCGGCTCTACGACGTGGGCGCTTCAGGCCTCGGCGACGGCGAGCTGCTCGGGCTGGTGCTCGGTACCGGCGCCGGCGGACAGAGCGCACAGCAGACGGCCGAAGAGCTCTTGCAGCGCTTCGATGGCCTGGGAGGTCTGGGCCGCGCGCACGTGACGGATCTGCGCGACGAGCACGGAGTCGGCGTGGCCAAGGCGGCGGTGCTCGCGGCGGCGTTCGAGCTGGGCCGGCGATCCATGGGGCCACACGCCGAGCGGCCGCGGCTCCGACAAGCGATCGAGGTCGACGCGCACTACCGGCCGAAGCTCGCGCACCTGCACAACGAGGTCTTCCACGTCGCGTGCCTGGACGTGCGCAACCGGCTGCTCCGCGACGCGCGCGTGGCCCAGGGTGGATTTGCCGCGTGCGCCATCTTGCCGCGCGAAGTGTTCGCGCCGGCGATGCGCGAGGGCGCGGTGGGGGTGATCCTCGTCCACAACCATCCGAGCGGCGAGACCGAGCCTTCGGCCGACGATCTCGCGCTCACCGCGCGGCTGGTGCGCGCCGGCGAGGTGCTCGGGATTCGGGTGGTGGACCACGTGATCATCGGCGCGGGCGGCTACACCAGCCTCGCCACCACCGGACAGCTCGCGTGCGCGCGTTGATGGCGGCGTTGGTGCTCGGTGGCTGCGCCGGCGAGCCGCTCTTCGTGGACCAGGTCGAGGACGGCCGCGCGGTGCTCATCGACGCGCACGGGAAGGTGCAGCACGTGCCGGCGGACGTGCTCGGCGGCGATGCAGGCGAGGGGATGTGGCTCGGAGCTCCGCCGGATCTGGATCAACCCGCGCAAATCGCGGCGCTGCGCGCGTCGCTCTCGGCCAGCGACGACGGCGGCGATCTGGTCTTGCCTTGAGGAGGGAATGTGAACGAAACGGTTAACATCGACGAGGCCTTGCAGAAGCACTTCGGCTTCCCTGCGTTCCGCGAGGGTCAGCGGCAGGTGATCTCGGCGGTGCTCGCGGGCACGCCCACGCTGGGCATCATGCCCACCGGCCAGGGGAAGAGCCTCTGCTTCCAGCTGCCGGCGCTGCTCTTGCCGGGGCTGACGCTGGTGGTGTCGCCGCTGGTGGCGCTGATGAAGGACCAGGTTGATGCGCTCACCGAGCGCGGCATGCCGGCCACGTTCATCAACTCGTCGATCTCGGAGACCGAGCGGCGCGAGCGGCTGGCGAAGGCGGTGCGGGGCGAGGTGAAGCTGCTCTATGTCGCGCCCGAGCGGTTCCGGGTGACGCAGTTCGTGGATGCGCTCTCCAAGATTCAGCTGGCGCTGCTCGCCGTCGACGAGGCGCACTGCATCAGCCAGTGGGGCCACGACTTCCGGCCCGACTACACGCGGCTGGGCGAGATTCGCGCGATCCTCAAGCCGCCGCGCACGGTGGCGCTCACGGCCACGGCCACACCGGAAGTGCGCGCCGACATCGTCCGCGCGCTCGGGCTCAGCGATCCGCTCGTCTTCGTGGCCGGCTTCGATCGGCCGAACCTGTATCTGGACGTGCGTCAGCTCCGGACCTGGCGCCAGAAGCTCACCGCCACGCTCGTGCTCGCGCGCGACGGCCAGTCGGGCATCGTCTACGCGGCCACGCGCAAGAAGGCCGAGCGGCTCGCGGTGGACCTGGGTGCGCGCGGCGTGACCAGCGAGGCGTACCACGCGGGGCTCGCGCCGGAAGCGCGGTCGGCGGTGCAGCAGCGCTTCATGTCCGGGAAGACGAACGTGGTCGTGGCGACGAACGCCTTCGGCATGGGCATCGACAAGCCCGACATCCGCTTCGTGGTGCACGCGCAGGTGCCGCGCGCGGTGGAGGCCTATTACCAGGAGGTCGGCCGCGCCGGTCGCGATGGCGCGCCTGCGACCGCGCTGCTGCTCTTCAACCACGCCGACGTCTATCTGCAAGAGCGGCTGCTGGCGTCGAGCTATCCCACGCCCTCGCTGGTGCGCGACGTCTGGGAGCGCCTTCGCTTCGAGCCGCTGGTGCGCACGCCCATCGCCGCGCTCGCCTCGCAGATTGGCGCGGAAGAACAACAGGTCCACGCGGCGGTGAAGCTCCTCGAGCGCGCGGGCCACCTGGATCGCGGGGCGCGCGGCGATGGACCGGCGGAGCTGGCCATCGTCGATCGGCTGCAACCCAAGCTCGGTCACCTCGGGCTGGTGCTCGATTGTCTGCGGCAGAAGCTGCCCGGCGACGGTGCGTCAGCGCTGTACCTGGAAGAGCTCGTCGGAGCCGTGGGCTTGCCCATCCTCGCCGTGCGTCGGGCGCTGGCGCAGCTCGCGCGCGAGGGCCTCATCGCCTACAAGCCGCCGTTCGCGGGTCGCGCGCTCGCCATTCGCGATCTCGGTCTGCCGAGCGGCGAGCTGGGCATCGACTTCGACGCGCTGGCAAGACGGGAAGAGCAGTCGAAGCGGATGCTCAAGCGCATGGCGAGCTACGCGTACGCGAAGTCGTGTCGGCGCGGCTTCATCCTGCGCTACTTCGGCGAGCGCGCCCCCCAGCGCTGCGGCAATTGTGATCTCTGCGCGCCGCGAAGGCCGAAGCGAGGCGCCCAGTCGAGCTCCAGCGCCGAGAGCAGCTGGTCGCTCCTGGACCAGGGCTTCTCGCTCGACGAGGTGGCGCGGCTGCGCGGCATCAGCGCTGAGACCGCGCTCAGCCACCTGGCCACGGCCGCGCGCATGGGGCGTCCGATTGCGCTGGATCGCTTCGTTCCGCCGGCGCGGCAGGCGCGGATCCGGGCGGTGGCGGCGCTGCACCCGCACGCGCGGCTCGGCGAGCTGCGGCGCGCGCTGGGCGATGTGAGCTACGGCGAGCTGCGACTGACGCTGGCCGTGGGCCGCGACGCGGCTCAGCCCATCGATTCCAGGTAGCGCGCGGTGGCGTCGCCCAGGTACCCGAGGATGGCGATTTCACCCTCCGTGAACCGGCTCGACGACTTCTTGTTCAGCACTTCCAGGCAGCCGAACGAGCGGCCCGCGCGGATCATGGGCACGCAGAGGATGCTCTGGGTTGGGTAGCCGATGCGCTCGGAGATGGCGCGGTAGAAGCGCGGGTCGCGCTGGGCGTCGGAGATGGCGATGGAGATGCCCTCCAGCGAGCAGAAGCCCACGATGCCCACGCCCATGGGCACGCGCGGATTCAGCCGCAGGAGCTCCTTCGACTTCGGCCCGCGCGCCGCGCCCAGGGTGAGGTCGTTCGTCGAAAGGTCGGCCAGGAAGATCGAGCCCGCCTCGGCGGCGATCTTCTCCATGGCCAGGTCGAGGATGAACTCCAGCGCCTCGTCGGGCGAGCTGAACTCCTCCAGCTCCTGCACGCGCTCGAAGAGCTCGGCGAGCACGTCGTCGACGTTCTCCACCTTCTCCGGCTTGTCGCGCCCGATGCGCCCGGTGGGCGGCCTCACTTCCTTCTGCGGTACCTCGGTCACGTTCTTGGCGATGCCCGAGGGCCGCCGGGTGAACCCGCTCTTGGGCCGCGCGCCCGAGGGCGGCCGCGCGGGGTTGAAGCCCGGCGGTGGAATACTGGGCGGCCGGCCCTTCCCGGGCTGCACCGCGGGCTGCGGCGAGGGCATCGTCTGGGCCATGGCCGGTGCGTTCTTGGCGTCGTTGCGCGCCTGCTCGGCGATCATCTGCGGCGGAATGCCGGGCAGCGTGGCCTTGGCGCTGAACGCCGGCTGCAGCTCGGGCTCGGTGGCGGGCCGCGCGGCGCTCTTGGTCGCTGCACCAGGCGGCACGAACTCCATCGCCGGCTGGGGCGGCAGCGTGGCCGCTTCGGTCGCGCCCGTCTTGGGTGCGGGCGCATGTGCCTGCACCGCGGGAAGGTCGAGCTGTGTGGAGCGACCCGGCAGGGGATCGAACGGGTTGGGCTCGGGCGCCGCAGCGTTCACCGTCGCCATCGACATGGGCGCGGTCGGCTCCTGCGGCGCCTCCATCTCGGTGATGCGGAAGACCCGGTGGCTCTTGGGGTCGGTGACGTGGATGGAGTTGTCGTCCTGGATGTCGACCAGGAAGTTGCTGCCGGTGCCGCCCTTCTCGCCGATCTTCTTCAGGCCCGTGTTCAGGGCAGCGAGCCAGTTGTCGGCCTCGACGCGAAAAGTGAGGTCGAAGGTGCCGGCGCCAGCGGCGGGGATGAACACCTCGAACTTGGCCATGAAGGGGGCTCCGAGGAGAACGGTGCGGCCCACCATCAAAGCCTGAAACCTGCCGCGAGGCGAGCCCCGAGCGGGCGATCCGGTTGGATCAACGGATCAAAACCGCACGCGCTCTGCCAGAAACTTCCGCAAGCGCAGGGCGAGCAGGAGCGGCTGCTCCACCAGGGCCGCGTGCGAGCCGCCCGGAATGACGAAGAGCTCCGCCTCGGGGATGAGCGCGGCCATCTCCTGCGACACGGAGAGCGGCGTGAACAGGTCGCGATCGCCGGCCACCACCAACGTGGGGATGTCCATCGCCCGGAGCTGCGCGGTGGCGTCGTGCTGCTGCATGCTCTCCGCGAGGTTCAGGTAGAGCTGCAGGTCCACCCGGCAGTTGTGCTCGAGGTACGGCTCGAGCGCGCTCTTGGGGCAGAGCTCGGGGTGCACCAGCCGCAGGATGCGCGCGGTGGGGTCCGCGATGGGCGAGCGCATGGCGGCCGCGGTGGCGCGCGCGAGCAGCCTTGGCGCCAGCGGGATCGCGCGGCGCATGACGGCGAAGCCCTTGAGCGAGTGCTTGGTGTTGAAGAAGGTGTCGATGGGCCGGCGGTAGGTGCCCAGCGTGGGCACCAGGCCCGCCACGGCCTTGGGCCGCAGCCGTGCCACCTCGAAGCCCACCTGGGTGCCCATGCTGTGGCCGAGCAGCACCGCGCGCGGGATGTCGAGCTGGTCGAGCACGGCGAGCGCGTCCTCGGCGCAGCCCTGGAGCGTGGCCGACGCGCGCTCGAGCGGATCGTCGGAGAGGCCGTGGCCGCGGTAGTCCCAGCGGATGACGGTGAAGTCGCTGCTGAGCTCGCGCGCCACCGGCGCCCAGAAGAACGTGGAGACCCCGATGCCGTTGCTGCACAGGAGCGCGGGGCCGCTGCCTTCGGCGCGCCAGTAGAGGCGGGTGCCGTCGGCGGCGTGGGCGTAGCCCTCGCGCACGGGAGCGGGCTCAGGGGGCCTGGGGCTGGCGCGGTACACGGAACGTTCCTAACCGAAGCCGGAGGCCGGCGCCGCAAGCGGCGCGCCCGTTCGCGCGGAGGCGGACAGGCGGCCGGCTGCTACGGCGTGGGCGGCGTCTCGGGCGGCGTGGGCGACATGCCCTCTCGCTCGAGGATGTTGAACTCCGTGCGGCGGTTCTCGGCGCGGCCCTTGGAGGTCTTGTTGCTCGAGATGGGCTTGTCCGGACCGAAGCCGTGGGCCTCGAGGCGGCTGGAGTCGACGCCCTCGTGCTGCACGAGGAAGTCGCGCACCGAGTCGGCGCGGTCCTGGCTGAGCTTCATGTTGTGGGCGTGGGAACCCACGTTGTCCGTGTGCCCGTCGACGCTCACGCGCTTCACGTCGGGGAAGTCCTTGAGCACCTGGGCGACCTCGTGCAGCAGCTCGAAGCTGTCGGGGAGGACCTTGCTCTTGTTGGTGGCGAAGTGGACCTGCTGCTTGATCTCGATCTTGTCCTTCTTCATCACCACGAGCTTGTAGACCTTGGGCGGGCAGCCGTTGGTCTTGGGGTTATCGGTCTTCACGCCCGGCTCGTCGGGGCAGGCGTCCACGTTGTCGGCGATGCCGTCGCCGTCGCGGTCGCCGGGGCAGCCGTTGGTCTTGGGATCGTTGGTGCGCACGCCGGGCACGTCGATGCAGGCGTCTTCCCAGTCGGCGATCTTGTCGCCGTCGGCGTCCGGGCAGCCCATGGTCTCGAGCGGGCCGGGGTTGTTGGGGCACTTGTCCTTGGCGTCGACGATGCCGTCGCCGTCGTTGTCGGGCTCGGGGCAGCCGTCCTCGTCCTGGAAGCCGTCGTAGTCCTCAGGCTGCGTGGGGCAGCGGTCGAGGTCGTCGGGGATGCCGTCGCCGTCGGTGTCCTTGGAGACGGGGCAGCCCGCGTTCTCCTTGGGGCCGGGGACGTCGGGGCACTTGTCCTCGTCGTCGTAGACGCCATCGCCGTCGCGGTCGGTGCGCTCCACCACCACCGGCTTGGGCGGCTCCTTCACCACCACGTTCTTCGGCCCGCAGTCGCGCGAGAGCACGAGGGCCTTCTTGATGTTCTCCTCGGCGATGGAGATGTGGTCCTGGGCGCGCACGGAGTTGCCCTCGAGCAACTCGCCGTGGGCGAAGTCGAGGTTCGCCTCGGCCAGCGCGAGCTCGCGGGGGGCGCACTTCTTGGCGTTCTGCTGCTTGGCGCGCTCGATGTCGTTGCGGATGACGTCGCTGTCGGCGCGGATCTTGTTGCCCGAGACGCACGAGAGCGCAGCGGCGGCGAGCGCCGACACGGCGAGCAACTTCACAACCTGGCGCATGGGGCTCCGGATCACGGGGTGGCAGGCGGAGTGGCGACGCCCTGCTCCTTCACGTGGTTGACCGCGATGTCCTTGGCCTTCTTGGCGTTGTCGAGGGCCTTCTGGGCGAAGTCGATGCAGACCTCGTAGTCGGCGTAGCCCTGCTCCTCGCGGGCCTTGTGCAGGTAGGCGTCGGCGAGGGTGTACTCGTAGGGCGCGAACTTGGGGCCGTCGGCGGCGCGCGCGGCCTCGAGCTGGGTGTCGGCGTCCAGGATGAGCGACGTGCTCTGGATGGGGCCGCAGCCGGTGAGGCCGAACGCGGCGAGGACCAGGGCTGCGATTGCGACGCGGAGGCGCATGTGGCGATGTCTCCCTCGGCCGTTTCGGTTGAAACGGCGCCCCGATCCCAGCGCTAAGGCGTAGCATCGCCTGAAGAACATGGTCAAGGAAATGACCTCGCGTTTTGCACCGCGGTCTCGCTGGTTCTTGCGGTGGCGGGTTTTTCCCGTGCCGCGCGCCATCGCTTAAGCTCGCTGCCCGATGGCCCAGTTGTCGGCGCCGCTGCCGTTCGGAAAGTACGAGCTCCTCCGCCGGATCGGCGCGGGCGGCATGGGCGAGGTGTTCCTGGCGCGCCAGCACGGTGCGCCGCAGGGCGAAGTGATCGTCATCAAGAAGATCCTGCCCCACCTGAGCGAGGACCAGGGCTTCGTGGGCCGCTTCGTCGACGAGGCCAAGGTCGTGGTGCTGCTCAACCATCCGAACATCTGCCGCACCTTCGACATGGGCGAGGTGGATGGCCAGTTCTTCATGGCCATGGAGTACGTGGAGGGAAAGACGCTGGCGAAGACCGAGAGCCGCCTGCGCGAGATGAACTACAGCTTCCCGGTGGAGCTCGCGCTCTGGGTGTGCGCGCAGACCTGCGACGGCCTGGCGCAAGCGCATCGACAGACGGACCTGGAGGGCAAGCCGCTGGAGGTGGTGCACCGCGACGTGTCGCCGAGCAACATCATGGTGACCTACGAAGGCGCGGTGAAGATCATCGACTGGGGCGCCGCGCTCTCGACGTTGAAAGAAGAGATGACCGCGCCGCGCGTGGTGATCGGCAACCTCTCGTACATGGCGCCGGAGCACGCGCGGAAGCAGCATGTGGATCCGCGCGCCGACATCTTCAGCATGGGCGTGGTGCTCTGGGAGCTGCTCACCTGGCAGCTCATCCCCGCCGACGGCGATCCCATCGATCGCTGGAAGCGGGCGGCGCGGCCCAATTTCCAGAAGCCGTCGTTCTACCGGCCGGATCTGCCGAAAGAGATCGACGCCATGGTGACGCGCGCGCTGCAGACCGAGCCGCGCGAGCGCTTCCCCGATGCGGCCAGCTTCCGCGACGAGCTCATGAATTGCCTGCACGCGCGCTGGCCGCAGACGAGCGCGAGCAAGCTGGGCGCGTTCATGCGGGCGGTGTTCCAGGCCGAGGTGGAGGCCGAGCGCGCCATCGTGGCCGAGGTGATGGGCACGTCGGTGCACGGGGTGAACGTGACCGGCACCGTCACCGCACCCGGGCCGGTGACCGATCCCTTCGACACCGCCGGCGCGTCTCGAAGCGATCCCATGCCCGCCATGCTCGACCTCACCCAGCCCGGCTCGCCCGCGCTGGGCCGCGAGCTCTCGGATCCGGCGGCGCGCGCGACGGTCCCCGGCCGCCCGCCCATCGACCTCGCGGAGTTCGGCGCGGAGCTCTCGCTGGCGCCCAAGGCGCCCATCGGGTCCACGGGGACCCGGAGCGAGCTCAGCATCTCCACCGACGGCGGCGAGTCGACGGCGCCGCAAGCCCGGCCCATGCAGCGCACGCCCACCAACATGAAGCGGCCGCTGCCGACGTACGTCTGGGCGGCGGTAGGCGTGGGCCTCGGGTTTTTCCTGGTGGGATTGGTGTTTGTGCTGATGAAGTGATCGCCCCAACAGGCTGATCCGCAAGTGCCGGCTTTTCGTTGACTCGGCGCGCCGCGGCTTGTAGAAGCCGCACCCGAAAACGGGCTGGTTTTCACATGGCGGACGAGCGGCCACCCAGCGACGCTGAGAAGCGCGCCGCCGAGGTCGCCCGAACTGCCGATGCGTACCGAAGCAGCCAGCCCTATTTCGACGCCGTCTGGCGGTTGGTAGGCGGCGTGGGCGTGGGCGTGGGCGGCGGGTACATGCTGGACAAGTGGCTGAACACCACCCCTTGGCTCCTGGTGGCCGGGTCGGTGGTGGGGATGACGGCAGGGTTCATCGGTTTTTTTCAGTCGATCACGCGGGCAAGTCAGCGCAAGTAGCCAGCCTCCATGAGCTCCTCCGGCCGACACCACCTCGCCTTCGTGATGGCGGGCGCGATTGCGGGGATCTGCGCGCAGTTGCTCGTGGCCGGTCCCGAGCGCCTGGGCGCGATGATCGGGCTCACCGCGGGGCTCGCCTCCGGGTTCATCTCGCTGGCCTGGGTGGGTACGGCCGCGCAGAAGAGCATCAACGCCGCGCTGATGGCCGTGGTGGGCGGCTTCCTCATTCGAATTTTGCTGGTGCCTGCGGCGCTGCTCGGCTGCAAGGCGGCGGGCGGCTCCACCGTGACGTGCGCGGTGGGCTTCTTCGTCCTCTATGCGGTGGGGCAGGTGCTGGAGATCCTCCTCGTCGGGGCGCGGGCGCGTCAGGAGAAGCGGGCATGAAGCGGCTGGTGCTCTGGGGCTTGGGGTTGTCGCTCTTCGTGGGCGCCGGCGCGGCGTTCGCCCAGGAGCCGGAGCACGCCCACGCGGCGGCGGCCGAGGGCGCCGAGGGCGAGGAGAGCAAGGCCTCCGTCTCGGACGTGATCTTCGGCCACGTCTCCGACGAGCATCAGCTCGAGTTCCAGAGCCCGTTCGGCGGCGAGGTTCGCATCGCGCTGCCGGAGTGGAAGCACGCCTTCGGCATCGAGTGGCTGGATCTCTCCATCACCAAGCACACGGTGTGGATGTGGATCGCCGCGGTGCTGGTGATCTTGATCTTCGCGATTGGCCGGCCGCGCAGCATCACGCCCTCGGGCTTCGGCATCGTGCTGGAGACGCTGGTGCTCTTCGTGCGCGACGAGATCGCCAAGCCCACCATCGGCGACCCGGAGTACAAGCGCTACACGCCGTACCTCTGCAGTGCGTTCTTCTTCATCCTGGTCTGCAACCTGCTGGGCGTGCTGCCCTACACCGCCACCCCGACCGGAAACGTCTCGGTCACGGCGGCGCTGGCGCTGTTCACCTTCATCATCACGCAGATGGCGAGCATCCGCGCGGCGGGCATCGGCGGCTACCTGGCGCACCTCACCGGCGGCGTGCACTGGGCGCTGTGGCCGATCATGATCCCCATCGAGATCATGGGCCTGTTTGCCAAGCCCTTCGCGCTGGCGCTGCGCCTCTTCGCCAACATGGTGGCCGGGCACATCGTCATCTTCTACCTGCTGGCGCTGATCTTCATCTTCAAGAGCATCCTCATCGCGCCCGCGTCGGTGTTCCTTGCGGTCTGCATCTACATGCTGGAGCTCTTCGTGGCGCTCCTGCAGGCGTACGTCTTCACCATGCTGTCGGCGGTGTTCATCGGACTGGGCGTCGCCATGGGCCACCACGGCCACGATGACCACGGCCACGACGAGCACGAGGGCAAGCCGGCTCACTAGGCCTCGCTTTTCACGGAGTAGCAGCAACACCCTTTGGAGGAGTCACACACAATGAACAACATCGCGTTGGGTTATCTGTCGGCGGGTATCGGTGCGGGGCTGGCGGTCATTGGTGCGGGCCTGGGCATTGGCCGTCTGGCGGGCGACGCGCTCGCGGGCGTGTCGCGGCAGCCCTCGGCGGGCGGCGACATCCGCACCACCATGATCATCGCGGCGGCGCTCATCGAGGGCGTGACCCTCTTCGCCGAAGTGATCTGCATCATCCTCGCCACCAAGGCGTAGTCGGCGAGGGTGAAGGAAGGCGGGGCCCTCTCGCGAGGGCTCCACAACATCCGGCGCGCCGGAGGTCGGCGCGCGGGCGATTTCGCGGAGGCGTACCGTGGCCGTGCTGCTCGCCAGCCTGATTGACGTGAACCCCGGGCTCATCGCCTGGACGCTCATCACCTTCATCCTGGTGATGATTGTGCTCAGCCGCGTGGCCTGGAAGCCGATCCTGGGCCTCATCGACGAGCGCGAGAAGGCCATCGTCGACGCCATCGACGCGGCCAAGAAGGAGCGCGCCGAGGCCGAGCGCCTGCTCGCGGAGCAGAAGTCGGCCATCGCCGACGCGCGCCGCGAGGCCGCGGAGATGATGGCCAAGAACCGCGACGAGGTGGCCAAGTTCCGCGAGGAGCTGATGGCCAAGAGCAAGAAGGAGGCGGACGACCTCCTCGCCAACGCGCGCCGCACCATCGACGAGGAGCGGGTGAAGGCCGTGGCCGAGGTGAAGACCAAGGCCGTGGACCTGGTGCTCGCCGCGACCGCGAAGCTGCTCGGCACCCAGCTCGACGAGAGCAAGCACCGGCAGCTGGTGAACGAGTACATCGAGAAGCTGCCCAACCCGCCGCGCGCGTAGATCGCCGTCGGGCTGGAAGCGGAACGGGCGCCCCTCGCGAGAGGAGCGCCCGTTTGCGTTGCGGGCTCTGGCTACTGGAAGAGCTTCTGGACGGCCTGCTTGTCGTTGGGGAAGTCGAAGTGCGAGGAGAGCGTGTAGCCGTTCTCCGGATCCAGGATGTGCGAGCGGGTCATCTTCACCGCGTCGACCTTGTCGTGCGGGAACGAGTAGAGGTCCACGAGCTGCGCGACCTGGTCGCAGGTGAAGAACTCGTGCGCTGCGGCCGTGCGCAGCACGCTCAGCTGCTGCTGCGGAAAGCTCTCGCCCTGAATGGCCTGCACCAGCCGCGCGAAGCGGTCGGCCGGCATGGGCGTCGGGCCCGGGGGCGGCGGCGGTGGAGGAGGCGGCGCCTGGGTGGTGGTGACCACGAGGGGGCCCGTCTGCGGCCCGCGCGGCACCTCGCCGCGGCTCACCCAGAGCTTGGCCACCGCGCCGGGGCGGGTCTGGACGTGGCGCGTCCAGATGGAGCCGTCGCCGAAGACGACCTGCAGGCGGAAGCGCTGGTCCGGGGCGGCGTCGAAGACGGTGGGCACCTCATCGGCGTAGACCTCGCGGCCCTCGTGGAAGACGTGCAGCACCGCGCCCTCGGGTGCCAGGACCTTGATGCGCGTGCGGCCATACGGGTCGCGCTGGACGACGAGGCGGTGATCGCCCTCCTCCTCCACGAACCGACCGCCGGCGCCCTCGTAGCCCCAGACGCCCACGCGGACCTTGCCCTCAGGGGTGTCCATCCAGAGCTGCTGGCCTTGCGCCTGCGCGCGTGCGGCGACGAGGAGCATTGCCGCGATGAGAAGGGTCCGGGTCATGGTGAGCCTCCGTGCGGCTGGACGGCCGCTCGCTGATACCCATTCAACCCCGTCCGCGCGCGGACCGGGCAAGCTTTTCGGGGCGGCCGGCAAGGCGAGCAAAAACGCGGCGATGCTGCTAGAAGCGCCCGCGGCTTTCTCCCGGAGTAGTCGGAATGGCGCTGTCGATCGGCATCGTGGGACTGCCCAACGTGGGCAAGAGCACCCTCTTCAACGCGCTCTCGGGCGCGAGCGTGCTCGCGGCGAACTACCCCTTCGCCACCAAGGACCCCAACGTGGGCGTGGTGCCGGTGCCCGATGAGCGCTTGCAGAAGCTCGCCGCCATCTACAACCCGAAGAAGGTGCTGCCCACCACCTTGGAGTTCGTGGACATCGCTGGCCTGGTGCGCGGCGCCAGCAAGGGCGAGGGCCTGGGCAACCAGTTCCTGGGCAACATCCGCGAGGTGACCGCGGTGGCGCACGTGCTGCGCTGCTTCGAGGACACCAACATCACCCACGTGGAGGGCGGTATCGACCCCACCCGCGACGCCGAGGTGGTGAACACCGAGCTCTGCATCAAGGATCTCGAGACCGTGGAGAAGCGCAAGGAGCGCGCCCAGAAGAACTCCAAGGCCCCCGGGAAGGCCGGCGAGGAGGCCAAGCTGGAGATGGCGCTGCTCGAGAAGGTCGCCAAGGCCCTCGACGGCGGCAAGGCCGTGCGTGCCCAGGGCCTGAACGAAGAGGAGCGCGCCGCCCTCCGCGACCTGCAGCTGCTCACGGCCAAGCCGGTGCTCTATGTGGCCAACGTGGCCGAGGGCCAGCTCGCCAAGGCCGACAGCGATCCGAACGTGCAGGCCGTGAAGAAGCTCGCCGAGGCGGAGAAGGCCGGCGTGGTGATCATCTGCGCCGGACTCGAGGCCGAGATCCAACAGCTGCCCGAAGCCGAGCGCCCCGGGTTCCTGGAGAGCGCCGGCTTGAGCGAGCCGGGCCTCAACAGGCTCGTGCGCGAGGGCTACAAGCTCCTCGGGCTCATCACCTACTTCACGTGCGGTGAGCAGGAGGTCCGCGCCTGGACCATCACCCGCGGCACCCTCGCTCCCGGCGCCGCCGGCGTGATCCACACCGACTTCGAGCGCGGCTTCATCAAGGCCGAGATCTTCGGCTACGACGACATCATGCGCCTCGGCAGTGAGCAGGGCGTCAAGGAGAAGGGCCTGCTGCGCATGGAGGGCAAGGAGTACGTCGTGCGCGATGGCGACATCGTGCACTTCCGCTTCAACGTCTAGCGGGCGCGCGCAAACAGGGCCCGCACGGGACACGGGTGCGTCGCTGCGCGGCCCGGGCGCGTCAGAACACTCTCGTCCGGGCTTTCCCCCGGCGGAGCGTCGAACGCGACTCAGCACAGCCCGTTTTTTTCGCGACCTTTGATCACGCGGACCCTGCACACGATTCGAGGACGGAACCTCGCGCCCACCGCGCCAGCCCACCCCATCACGCCCAGTTTCGACCTCCTTGTAACGACTACACATCCAGACAACCCCAACGCTCGCGAGCGGGGGCACGCAGAGCAGGTGTCGTGCCAGGTCGTCTTCGAGAGGGCATTCCCTCGGGAGCTGATCGCGGGGCGATCGCGGGCGTCCACACGGACGACGCCCCAATCCGGGATGACGAATCGCGTCCGCTGCGCTCGACCGAATCGGGGCCGCTTCGCTCAGCCATAGCGCGCGGCCCAACGAAGGGCTTCGGCCATGCTGAGGTCGTCGGCGCGGCCGGTGCCCGCGAGGTCGTAGGCGGTGCCGTGGTCTGGCGAGGTCCTCACGAACGGCAATCCGAGGGTGACGTTCACGCCATCGCGGAAGTGGAGCAGCTTCAAGGCCACCAGGCCCTGGTCGTGAAACATCGCGAAGACGGCGTCGAAGCCGCCGTCGACGGCGCGCGGAAAGAGCGAATCCGCGGGGAAGGGCCCTTCGGCGCGGATGCCGCGGCGTCGAGCGCGCGCAATTGCAGGGGCGATGATCCGCGCGTCCTCCTTGCCGAGGTGGCCGCTCTCGCCCGCGTGAGGGTTGAGGCCGCACACGGCGATCCGCGGTCGGCGCAGGCCGAGCCGCCGGAGCTCATCACGGATCAGCGCCAGATCGTCGGTGAGCCTCGCGGTCGAGAGCGCGTCCGGCACCTCGCGCAGCGGCAGGTGGGTGGTGGCGAGCACCACGCGCAGCCGCTGACCCGCGAGCATCATCAGCACCCGCCGCTTGAAGCGGTTGGCGAGGTACTCGGTGTGTCCCGTGAAGGCGACCCCGGCCGCATTCACCTGGGCCTTGGAGAGCGGCGCGGTGCAGAGCGCGCGGCACCGCCCGTCAGCTACGGCGTCCGTCGCGGCCTGAAGAAACGCCAGCTGCGCGCGCGCGCCCGCGAGGTCCGGCCGGCCGGGCTTGGACTCGCGCGCCGCGAGCTGCGTGACCTCCACCAGCACCCCGCGCTCGGGCCAGGGCTCGCTCGGCTGCACGTGGGCCAGGCCATCGCGCACGCCGGCGGCGCGGCAGGCGCGGCCCCACACGCGCGTATCGCCGAACACCACTGGCCGCAAGCGTCGCCGAATGTCGGGTCGGGCCAACGCGCGGGCGGTGACCTCCGGGCCAATCCCCGAGGGATCGCCCAGCGAGATCGCGACCCATGGCAGCTCGCGCGTGCGGGCCACGGTCAGTGGGGCATTCCGCCCATACCGCCCATCCCGCCCATGCCACCCATGCCGCCGCGCTTGTCGTCGTCCTTGGGCTTGGAGGGCGGGGTCACGCCGGGGCCGCTGATGACGGTGCCTTCGCCGCCGGCCGCATCGGCGGCCTCGGGCTTGGCGTTGGGGTCGCGCAGCTCGGCGATTTTCACGTCCACCGCGGCGTTGCGGCGCAGCTCGCCGATGTACGCCGTCGTCTGGCGCTCCACCTGCTCGCGATAGAGCTTGTCGCGGAGCTGGTCCTTGACCTCGTCGAACGGTCGGGGCGCGGCGTGGCGCGTGTCCTCGAGGGTGATCACGTGCCAGCCGAAGCTGGTGCGCACCGGCTCGCTCACCTCGCCCTTCTTCAAAGCGAAGGCGGCGTTCTCGAAGCTGGCCGCGAGCGTCCCGCGGCGGAACCACCCCAGGTCGCCGCCGCTCGAGGCGCCGGAGCCCTCGCTGTACTTCTTGGCGATGGCGGCGAAGTCGGCGCCGGGCTTCTTGGCCAGGGCCATCACCTCGAGGGCCTTCTTGTGCGCGGCCTCCACCTTCTCCGGCGGCGCGTTCTGCGGGCAGAGGATGATCACGTGCCGCGCGTGGATCTCCACGTCCTGGTTGTCGGCGTGGGCCATGCGCGCGTACTCGGCCTTCACGTCGTCGTCGGAGACCTTCACCTTCGACTTCACCTTGATGTTGAGCAGCTTCACCTTGGCGAGCTGCTTCTTCATGAAGTCGCGATAGGTGGCGAGGGTGAAGCCCTGTTGCTTGAGGGCCTCTTCGAACGCGGTCGGGTCGGTGATGTTGTTCTGCTTCTTCACGTCCTCGATCGACATGTCGACCTCCTGATCGGAGACGTCGACATTCAGCCCCTTCAGCTCGGCGTCCATCAGCTTCTCGCCGATGAGGTCGTCGAGCGCGCGGCGCAGGGCGTCGGTGTGGTCCTTGTCCTTCTGGGCGCCGTCGGGCTCGCGCGAGACCTGCTCCAGGAGCGGCAGGGCGCGCTGCTCCACCTCGGTGAGGGTGACCACGTCGGTGTTCACCACCGCGGCGACCCGGTCCAGGACCTCGGCGCGAGCCAGGGCGGGCGAGAGCAGGAGCAGGGAGGCAAGCAGGCGTCGCATGGGGTCGTCGTTCCTCCTCACGGTGCAGCCGCGAGGACCTTCTCGTTGATGGTGATCTGTGCCTTCTGGTGCAGCTCGTCCAGCTTGGCTTGTTGCGCAGCGGCCTCGCGGGACTTGCGCAGCACGGCCTCCACCTTCGGACGGATGTCGGCGAGCGGCGGCGTGCCTGCGGCCTGGTGCTCCAGGACTTTGATCAAGTGGTACCCGTACGGACTCTGCACCACGTCGCTCACCTGGCCGGCCTTGAGCGTGAAGCACGCGGAATCGAATGGCTCGGGCATCTGGCCCTTGGGGAAGTAGCCCAGGTCGCCGCCCACCTTGGCGTCGGGGGAGATGGAGTACTTGCGCGCCAGCTCCTCGAAGCGCTGGCCCTGGCGGAGCTCCTGCTGCACGCGATGGGCGGTGTCCGCGTCGGTGACCAGGATCTGCTCGGCGTGCACCTGTTCGGGATGCGCGAAGTCGTCCTTGTGGGCCTGGTAGTACGCCTCCACGTCGGCGTCGGTCACCGCCACGCGGGCGTAGACCTGGCTGGCGAAGAAGGCCTCCACCAGGAGCTGGCTCTTGATCTGCTCGCGCAATTCCTCGGCGGTGGTGGAGCCTTCAGCGAGGGCCTCGTCGAAGCTCTTGCCGGGGTAGTCGGCCTTGAGGCGCATCACCTCGCGCTCCACCCGGTCGTTGGGGACGCTGGTGTTCACCGCCTTCGCGGCCTGGAGCAGCAGGGCCTGGTTCACCAGGTCGTCGAGCGTCGCCTTGCGGAAGGCAGCCTGGTCCTCGCCGGTGCGCGGGGTGAGGTTCTCGTCCTCGCGCTGGGCGCGGCGGAGCGCCTTGGCCAGCGCGCCCGCGGTGATGGGCTCACCGTTGACGGTGGCCACCACGTCCGGCGGCGGGGCCGGCCGGGGCCCGGGGCGGCAGGCCCCGAGCACCAGCGCAGCGATGGCGAGGCCCAGCCGCCGCACGGGACTACTTCCCTCCGGCCGGAGCCGTGGCCGGCACGGGCGCGGGCATGGGCTGCTGCGCCGAGGCCGCCTTCACCTGGATGGGACCGCCCATCTTCATGCCCGGCTGCGGGCCGGTCATGTTGGGCGCGCCGGGCTGGCCGCCGGGCATCTGCATCGCGCCCAGGCCGGTGGTCGGCGCGGTGGTGTTCACCTGGAACTTCTCGAGCTCGGCCGTGTCCAGCTCGTAGCTCGACTTCTTCTTCAGGTCGTCGATGAAGCCGTCGAAGAGCTTGCTGCGCTTCTCGTACCAAACCCGCTGGGTGAGCATGGGCTTGGCCTGGTCGAAGCTCTGGCTCACCGCGGGCGTCCGGCCGGTGAGCTTGAGCACGAACACGCCCTTGGGGGTCACCACCGCGTCGCTGATGCCGCCCTGGGTGAGGGCGAAGCCGGCCGCGGCCACTTCGGCGCCGTAGCGCTCGGTGAGCTGCTGCTTGGACAGGAAGCGCAGATCGCCCTGGACGGCCTTGGTCGCCGGGTCCTCGCTCTTCTTGCCCACCATCACCCCGAACGCGGAGTAGTCGTTCGACTTGGCCTTGAGCTCCTTGGCGATGCCCTCGGCCTCGGCCTTGCGCTTCCCGGCCTCGGCCGCGTCCTTGGCGTTGAGCACGATGGCCGAGAGCCGCACCATCTCCGGCCGCTCGAAGTCGTCGTGGTGGGCGTCGTAGTAGGCCTTGAGCTCCTCGTCGGAGAACTTCTTCTTCTCCGGGTTGTCGTCGATCTCCTGCTGGATGAGCTTGCGGACCATCACCGTCTGCATGGCCTTCTGCACTTCCGGATCCTGGTCGAGGCCGCGCTTCTTGGCCTCGTCGGCCAGCAGGTCGAAGCGGACCAGCTGCTCCACGAACTCCTTCTTGCGGTCGAGGTTGTTCACCCGGGCGCGCTCGAAGGGGCTGCGCTCGTTGAGCTTGGCGGTGAGCTCGTCGGCGGTGAGGCTCTCGCCATTGCCCCACTTGGCGAGCACCGCCCCGCCCTTGTGGACGTTGGCGGCGGCAGGCTTGGCGGCCTCGGAGGTCGCGGCGGGGGTCGATGCGTTGGTGCAGCCCCAGAGCGGCGCGGCGGCGAGGGCCGCGAGCGGGGCAGCGCGGAGGAGGGTGGCGAGCTTCATGGTCGTTCTCGGTCGCTGGAGAGCGGGAGGTTGCGCCCGGGGAACCGGGCACGCGTCCAAACAGGGGTGTCTCCGGGCAATTCCCCGGGGATGTGCCCCATTTGGAGGCCGCTTCAGGTAGCACACGTCGGAACCGAGCCACAAGCGCGAGAGCGCCCGCTCGTTGACGCTCTCCCAGCAGCCGATCAGGTGGTGCTGCCGCTGCCCGAACCGCTGGCGGCGCTGCTGCTCACGCTGGCGGTCGTCGACGTCGCGCTCGACCCGCTGCCGGATCCGGATCCGCTGCTGGGCATCGCGCAGGAGCCCGAGCTGCCGCCCGTGGCCGCGGCGCCCGGGCCGATCACGCACTGGCCGCTCGTGCACACGTAGCCCTGGTGGAAGGCGTCGTTGCAGTCCGCGTCGGCGCTGCACGAGCAGCCGCCCGTGGAGCCGCCCGAGCCCGAGCCCGCAGTGCTGGTAGAGGAGAAGCTGGCGGTCGTCGAGCCGGCCGTGGACGTGGCGGTCGAGCCCGAGGAGCCGAAGGAACCGCCGCTCGTCGCGCTGGTGCCGATGGCGCCGCCGGTGGTGCCCGTGGCGGTGGCCGTGCCCGTGAAGCCCGTGGTGTTGCCCGCGGTCGCTCCGGTGGTGCCGGTGGTTGCGCCCGCGCCGGTGCTGGTGCCGCCGGTGGTGGCGCTGGTCCCGCTTCCGGTGGCGGTGCCCGAGCCATTGGATCCGGTGGCGCCCGCCGCCGTCGCGCCGCCGATGGTGCTGTGCTGGCCGCAGACGCCGTCGGCGCCGCAGACCTCGCCCCTGCACACCGCGCAGTCGGCGCTGGTGGTGCAAGCCTGGCCGCCGCGGCTCGGGCAGGTGCAGCTGCCGGTGTTGTCGCAGACCGCGCCCAGGCCGCCGCACTCGCGGTCGTTCTGGCACCTCCAGCCAGGAGGCTCGCACACGCCGCCAATGCAGAGGTCGCCGGCGCAGCGGGCGTCGGCGCTGGCGCAGTCGGCGGGGCTCGTGCAGCTCACCAGGCCGCCCGTGCCGACGGTGCACACGCCGGAGGTGCAGCTCTCGCCGCACTCGCAGTCCGCGTCCGCGTGGCAGGCGCTGGCGAGGGGGCCGGGGTCGGTGCCCGCGGTGGCGCAGGGGGGGCCGTTGCAAGCCAGCTCACAGCTGCACTGGCACTGGCCGAAGCCGTTGTCGACGCAGCAGTGGACGAGGAACCCGCACGCCGGGCACGACGCGGTGCACACCGTGTCCTCTTGGGTCTGGCAGGTCTGCTCCGCGCCGCAGAGTCCCTGGACCTCGGTGCACACGCCGTTCACGCAGGTCTGGCCCGCGCTGCAGTCGCTCGAGGCGCGGCAGCTTCCGCTGGCGCTGGTGCCGGTCGAGCCCTGCTGGCCGAGGGAGACGTCGCGGCCGCAGCCGACGAGGGCCAGGCCCAGGACCATGGCGATGGCGAGCTTCACGGCGCGAGCATCCGGGCCACCTCGGCGGCATGCGGGCCCTGGGGGAAGTCGCGGGCGTAGGCCTGCAGCGCCTCGCGGGCCTCGAGCGCCAGCCCCAGCTTCTCGGCGGCCAGCGCCTGGCCGAAGCGCGCCTCGGCGCGGACGTTGGCCGGCGCGCTGCTCTCGGCGAGCGCGCGGTAGGCCTCGAGCGCGGGCAGCGTCTTGCCCAGGTGCTCGCGGAGCAGGTTGGCGCGGATGAGCCGCACCTCGGGCGAGCGGCCGCCTTGCGGCACGCGGCTGAGATAGGCGTCGGCGGCGGCGAGGGCTTCGGGCCACTGGCCCTGGTCCATGCGCGCGGTGAGCATCGCCGCGGCAGCCTCGGGCCAGAGCGCGCCGTCCGGGAAGCGGCGCTCGTAGGCGCTCCAGTAGTCGATGGCCGAGGGCAGCTGGTGCGCCTCACGCTCGAGCTGGCCGAGCATGTACACCGCGTTCTGCGCCGCGAGGTCCGAGCCCATCGCCAGGCGCGTGTAGCAGGCCCTGCGCGCGTCCAGGCTCAGGTTGGCGCAGGTGTCCTGGGTCGAAGGCATCGCATCGACGGGCGTCGGTGGCTGGTGGCCGGTGGCTGGTGGCTGGTTGAGGCGCGGATCGTCGGAGCGGAAGCGGACAGCGCCGCTGAGCACGAGCTCGGGCCCCTGCCCGCGACGCACGCGCAGCTCGCCGTCATGCACGTCGATGGTGGTGAGCTCGCCCGCGACCTGGATGCGGCAGTGCGCGCTCTGCACCGTGATCTCCAGCTGCGGCGTGCGCACGCGCGCGCCCGGACCCGCCACCACCTCGCCCGAGCGCAGCGCCACCGCGTCGCTCTCGACGGCGAACTGCGCGCCTGCCGACGGCGTCACGAACTGCTTCGCCGCCGCGAGCGTTTGAGGATCCGAGGCGGGCGCCTGACCGCGCACGATCACGACGACAATCGCCAGCGCGGCGAGCGCGGGAACGGCGAGAAGCCAGGGCCGATTGCGCTGCAGCTTGCGCGCGTCGGCGGTCTCGTTGATGCGGCTCCACACCGCGGCCTGCTGGTTGGGCGTGAAGGCGTCGGTCTGGCGCGCGGCCTCGAGCAGCTCGGCCACCTCGCGCGGCGACTGAGGATCTTCGCGGAGCGGCTTCATGGCTTGGCCCTCCGCGCGTCGACGTCGTCCGGCTTCTCGTCCTTGGCGGGTCGCTTGAGCACCAGCAGCCCCGCGGCCTCCTGCGCCTCGCTCAGCTTGAGGTGCTTCTGGAACTCGGCGCGCGCGTGGAAGAGGCGCGTCCACACCGTCTTCAGCGGACACCCGACGAGCTGAGCGATCTCCTCGCCGGACAGACCTTCGAGCTCGTAGAGCACGAACACGGTGCGCTTCTTCTCGGAGATTCTCTCCAGCGCGTCGAAGACGGTCTTCTTGGCCTGGGCGGCGTCGAGGGCGGTGGCGGGCGTCTGGGCGTCGACGGGCTCGCGCTCGGGCGGCACGTCGTCCATGCCGAAGAAGCTGCGCAGCTTGGACTTGCGGCGGTGCGCGGCCACGACCTTCAACGCGATGCCGTAGAGCCAGGTGCGCGCGGTGGAGCGGCCTTCGAAGCTGCTTTGACGATCGAGGGCGACGATGAAGACCTCGTGGAGCAGGTCGTCGGCGTCGACGCGCGGGCCGCCCAGGCGCTGGATGGCAGAGCGCAAGAAGGCCGCGTGCTGCTGATAGAGCGCACGCAGGTCCAAACGCTCGGTGCGGGCGTCCTCGCTCACGGCGAACAAGCTAGCTGGAATCGCGACGGCGGTCATGGTCGGCCCGTAGACGAATCGCCTCCCGACGACCCATCTGCTGCTTGGGTGCCGCCCGGATCAAATTGCTTCAAAAGAAGTTGGCGCGGAGGCCGGCGTCGAGGCCAGCCCAGGCAACGGGCAACGGCAAGATGGGAACCTCTGGCCCCTTTGCCTGCGTCAGGTCCTGGATTCCGAAGGTCGTCTGCTGCGCCAAGATCTCGAACTTCGGGCCGATTGTGAACGTCGCTGGGCCAAAGGCTTCTTCGTACGCCACGCCTACCGCGAGCCCTGGCGTGTACTCGGTCTTGGCGGCTTGTGCCGAATAGCGGAAGGCCTGCGCTCCAAGCCGCTCCAGCAGTGGCCCGAGCTCCACGCGTAACGCACCGGAGGGGTGCGACGACAAAGGATGAAACCGCGCCACGGCTTGGAGCGCGAGAGTCTGTCGGGTGGCGCTCACGAATCCATTCACATTGGCAACCTTCTGGCTTGCCTGTTGGCGCGAGTCGAAGGCCAGCGTGAGCTGCCCGCCCCAGCGCTCACCGCGATCGACCTCGACCACTGCTGCCAGCGCGCCTTGCTGCTCCGATTGATCCAAACCGAGCGCGCCGCCAACTTCGACGCCCGCCGCCAGATGCCACGGCGACGGCTGCTGCACCTCCTGCTCCGCCGGCGGCGGCTCGATCTTGATCACCGGCACCTCCTTCGGCGGATCCGCGAGCGCGATCAGCACGCCCGCGTCCGGCTCGGGCGGCGCCGTGGCCACCACGATTGGCGCCGGCGGTGCGCCCGCGTCGAGCGTCAGCGCGACGGATCCGGATCCGGATCCAGCGTCGGCCGGATCCGGAATCGCCGGCGTGATCGAAGTGGGCTCCACCTTCGGCTCTGGTGGGTGGCTGGGGGCTGGGGGCTGGGGGCTGGTGAGTTCCTGGTTCCTGGTTCCTGGTTCCTGGTCTTTGGTCGGCGTAACCGTGATGTGCGCAGCTTGATCGAGCGGATCCGCGCTCGTGGACGTCGGCAGGGTGCGTTGCCAGGCGGCGACGAGCAGCGAGATCGTTTCGGCGGCTGCAGCGCAGTCGCGCGGACTCACCGTGACCACGCGCGAGAACCTGCGATCGGCCACGTCCCAGCGAACCTCGACCTCGCCCGCGCGCCCCGACACCGCCAGCGATCCGCCGAGCGCCGGCGCGTGCTGCGTGAGCGCCGTGCGCAGCTGCGGTTCGCTCGGACAACCCAGGTCGTCGTGTACGGAGAGGGCGCGCGCCGGCAGCGGCAACAGGAGCAGCCCCAGGGCCAGGACACGCACGCGCGACATCGCCGCGCATCTTCGCCTGGAATCGCGCCGCCGCCGAGCGCCCTGTTTCGCGGTAGAAAATGCCATGGACCTCAGCCGCATCGACCTCAACCTGCTCCTCGTCCTCGACGCCCTGGTCGAAGAGAAGAACCTCGCCCGCGCCGCCACCCGCCTCGGAATCTCCCAGGCCACCATGAGCGCCCAGCTCGCCAAGCTCCGCAAGCTCGTGGGCGACCCGGTCCTCGTGCGCAACCAGGGCAAGATGGTCCCCACCGCGCGCGGCTGGGAGCTGCACGCGGCCGTCCGGAAAGTTCTCGCGCAGGTCGAGGACACCCTCGCGCCGCCCGCGCCCTTCGATCCCGCCACGTCGCGGAACACGTTCACCCTCGGCGCCACCGACTACGCCGAGTTCGCGCTCTTGCCCGCGCTGGTCACCAAGCTGGGCGAGGTCGCGCCGGGCGTCCGCGTGGCCGTGCGCAGCCTCGCGGGCGAGCAGCCGCTCAAGGATCTCGAGAACGGCCGCGTGGATCTGGTCGTCGGCGAGCTGCACGACATCCCTTCGGGCCTGAAGAAGCTGCAGCTCTTCAGCGAGCGGCCCGTCGCCGTCGTCCGCAAGGGCCATCCCAAGGTTCCGGGCAAGGCGCCGGCGCTCCTGCCCCAGCAGGTGGAGGCGCTGAGCTTCGTGCAGGTTGTGCCGCGCGGTGGCGTGCCGCCGCCGCTCTCCGACGTCCTCAAGGAAGCCGGCTTCGACACCCACGTCGCCCTCAAGGTCCCGAGCTTCCTGGTGGCGCCGATGGTGGTGGCCCAGACGGATCACGCGGCGGTGCTGCCCGAGCGCGTGGCCCGGCACTTCGCCCAGCTCTTGCCCATCAAGGTGCTGGAGCTGCCGCTGCGGCTCGAGGGTCCGCCGCTCTTGCTGGTGTGGCGCGGCGGGGAGGAGCCGGCGTCGATCAACTGGCTGCGCAACATCGTCGCGCAGGCCGGCAAGGCGCTCGCGGATTAACCGGACGGTTAACTACTCTTCATCCACCCACACGTCGTCCACGCGGAGCTGCGGCGGCGTGAGGCGCAAGCGCATGCCGTGCACGTTGGGCCGCGTGGCCGCGAAGGTGCGGTCGTGGAAGAGCGGGATGAGCGGCGCGTCCTCGCGGAGGATCCGCTCCGCCTGGCGATACAGCTCCGTGCGCCGCGTGGGATCGATGGTGCCGCGCGCTTCGGAGGTCACCGCGTCGAACTTCTCGTTCTTGTAGCCGAGGGCAAAGTAGCTCTGCGCCCGCGAGTTGCAGAGGAAGTAGAGGAAGTTGTCGGCGTCGGGGTAGTCGGCCACCCAGCCACCGTAGGTCATGCCCACGCCGCCCGCTTCGGTGCGCCGGTTGAACTCCTCGTTGGGCATGGTCTCGCAGCGCACGGTGATGCCCACCTCGGCGAAGCGTCGGAAGAACGCCTGCGAGAGGACGCCGTTGCGGCTCGAGCTGTAGCAGGTGAGCTCCAGCCCGCGCGCGACGCCCGCCTCGGCCAGGAGCCGCCGCGCCTTCTCCACGTCCACGCGGAAGAGCGGCGCCGCATCGTCGTAGCTGGGCAGGCCCGGCGGCGTGAGCGAGCGCGCCGGCTTGCCGTCGGGGAAGGCCTCGCGCACGCCCGCGTCGACGTCGACCAGCAGCTGGATCGCGCGCCGCACGCGCACGTCGTCGAAGGGCTTCACCTTGCAGTGCAGCGCCAGGAAGTTCGTCGACAGCGACGTCGCCGACATCACGCTGATGCGCTGTCCCGCCGCCTTCACCAGCTCGCGGTTGGTGAGGTTCGAGAGGACGTCCACCTCGCCGCGGGAGAGCGCGTCCATGGCGGCCTGCTGGTCGGCGAAGAAGGTCACCTCCACGCGGTCCACCATCGGTCGATCCGGCGCGTGGTACTCGCCGTACCGCTCCACCACCATGCGCCGGCCCTTCTCCAGCTGCGTGCAGCGGAACGGGCCCGTGCCCACCGGCAGCCCGCGCGACGGCGCCCGGCCCACGAACGTGAACGGCAGCGTGAGCAGGTTCAGGAAGAACGCCTTGGGCTCGAGGAGCTCGATCTCCAGCTCCAGCTCGCCCAGCACGCGCATGCCCGAGACGCTGTCGGCCTGGCCGCGGCGATAGGCCTCGGCGCCGACCACGTCTTCGAAGATCCAGCTCGAGGGGCTCTTGCGGCGCGGCGAGAGCGAGCGCTCGAAGGCGCTCTTCACCTCGGCGGCGGTGAGCGGCGTGCCGTCGTGGAAGCGCACGCCGCGGCGCAAGCGGAAGCGATAGCGGCGCCCGTTCGGATCCGAGTCCCAGCTCTCGGCGAGATCGGGCATCACCGCGGCGCCGTCACCTGCGCGAAGGAGCGTGGAGTAGAACGTCGCGGCCACGTCGACCGCGTGCACATCGACGAGGTTCAGCGGATCGAACCCGTTGCTCGACTCCACCAGATCCGGCGCGGGCACGGCCACGCGCAGCGTCCCGCCGCGGCGCGCGGTGGGCAGCCGGAAGTGGAAGACCTCCTCTTCGAGGCCCTCCGCTTCGCGATAGAGGTGATCCACCGTGCGCGAGAGATCGTCGGCGACCTGGATGACGCGGTTGGCGTCGTCGCGGACCTCGGCCACGGCGGCGGCGATGTCGGCGTCGCCGCGATCGAGCACCTCGTGCGCCGCGCCGATCTCGCCGCGCACCACCTCGAGGCGATTCACCGCGACGGCCAAATTCGCGGCGCTCTCGGCCTGACCGGCGGCCTGCGCGCGCGCGTCGTTGGCGAGCCGGGCCATCTCTTTGGTCTGCTCCGAGAGCGAGCGGCCGATGCGCGCCTGCTCGAACGCCGCGCGCGACACGTCTTCCACGCGCGCCGCCACGCGCTTGCTGGCGTCGGCCACGCGGCCGCCCTCGCTCTGCAAGCGGCCGGTCTCGCCGACGGTCTCTTCCACCGCCAGAAAGGTGCGCTCCACGGTGCCGCGGATCTCGCCGAGGGCGTCCATGGCGCGGTCGCCGAGGAGCACGCCGTGCGCGGCGCGCTCGCGGCCTTCGCCCACCAGTTCGACGGCGCGTCCCACTTCGTTTCGAACGGCGTTCACCAACTGGGCGATCTCGCGGGTGCTGCGCGCGGTGCGCTCGGCCAGCGTGCGAATGCTGTCGGCGACGACCGCAAATGGCCGTCCGTGCTCGCCCGCCTGCGCCGCGATGATCGACGCGTTCAGCGAGAGCAGGTTCGTCTGGTCGGCGATCTCTTCGATGACGTCGATGATCCGGCCGATCTCGTCGGAGCGTTGCCCGAGTCGTTCGACGAGCTCGGCCACGCGCTGCACCGAGTCCTGCAGCACGTACATGCCCTGCACGCTGTCTTTGACCAGCGCCTGGCCGCGCTCGGCCGTGCTCGACACCTCGCGCGCGAGATCGCCCGTCTGCTGCGCGCGCCGGCGCACGCCCTCGATGCCCTGGGCCACCGCGCCCACGAAGAGGTCCGCCTCCACCGCGAACTTGGCCAGCTCGCCGCCCGAGTCGGCGATGGCGCCCATGCGCTCGGTCATCTCCTCCACCGCGCGGCTCTGCTTGGTGACGAAGTCGTTGAGCGTGGCCAGCACGTTGCCCACGCTCTCCATGCGCGAGGTCATCTCCTGCAGGCTCCCGGTCGCCTCGCTGGAGAAGCTCTGAAGCTGGGCCACGCGGCCGCGCACGCGCTCCAGCTCGCTGCCCATGCCGCCCACGGCCGTCAGCGTGCGGTCCACGGCCGAGCCCTGGCGCTTGGCGAACTCGAGCAGGCGGCGCGAGCGCTCGGCCGTCTCGCTGCTGGTCCCTCGCAGGTTTCGCGTCACCTGCTGCACCTGGGCCACCGCGCGTCGGAGCGCCAGCACCAGCGCGCGCAGATCGCCGCCGCGGTCCTCGACGGCCTGCGGCGTGCGCGTCAGGTCGCCCTGGGCAATCTGGGCCACCACCAGCGCGCGGCCCGAGCGCTCGATCCGCGCGGCGCGCACGAAGTAGAGGTAGCCCACCAGCCAGAACCAGAGCGCCGAGACCACCAGGGCGATGCCGGCCCGCACCGCGAACGGCTGGCCCGACAGCGACTGGGCGATGAGCAGCGCCGCCAACCCAGGCAGCGCGCCAGCCAGGCTGTAGGCGACGAGGAAGCGGCGCAGGCCCATGTTCGGCGGGGTCGGAGCGCCCCAGGAGAGCTACCAGGCTCCGGACGGCTCAGACTAGAGTATCCACCCCGGGTTGCAAACTGCCCCGCGCGATTGGCCGATTCGGCATCCGCGGCGCATCCAACGAGGACGACGCATGCGTATGACTTGGGTGCTGGTGCTCGGGCTGACGCTCGCGCCGCCGACCTTCGCCTGGGCCAAGAGCGTGGACGCTGAAGTGAGCCGGCTGGCCAAGCAGAGCCAGCAGCAGTACCAGGCCGGCGACTACACCGCCGCGGCCGAGACGCTCCTCAAGGCCTACGAGCTCAAGCCCGTCTCGCGGCTGCTCTTCAACATCGCCAAGACGTACGAGAAGGCCGACAACGGCGACCAGGCGATGCGCTTCTACCAGCGCTACATCGACGCCTCCGACGCCGAGCCGGAGCTGGTGCGCCAGTCGTCGCGGGCCATCGAGCGGCTGAGGATGCTCGCCGACCAGAAGAAGGCCGCCGAGAAGGCCGAGGCCGACAAGAAGGCCGCCGAGCAGAAAGCCGAAGAGGACAAGCTCGCCGCGCAGAAGGCCGACCTCGAGAAGCAGCAGGCCCAGGCCGCCAAGGACGAGGCCGATCGCCAGGCGCGCGCCAACGAGCTCGCCGCCGCGCCGCCGCCCAAGCGCTCGCGCGCGGTGCCCTACACGCTGATTGGCGTGGGTGGAGCCGCGGTGGCTGGCGGCGCCGTGCTCGGCATCACCGCCAGCGGGCTCGCGTCCGACGAGAAGGCGTCGACGGATCCTTTCGCCAAGCCGGACCTGCGCAGCCAGGCCAAGAGCCGCGCGCTGGTGGCCGACATCGCCTACGGCGTGGGCATCGCCGCGCTGGCCACGGGCGTGATCCTCATTGCCACCGAGCCCAAGGCGCCCGCACCGGCCGACGGAACCATCTCGTCGACGTCGACCACGCACAGCTTCACGCCGCAGCTCCTGCTCTTCGATCACGGCGCGGGCGTGGCCCTGGGAGGTTCGCTGTGAAGCGCACGCTCCTCTTCGCCGCGACGCTGGGCGTGCTGGGCGCGGCCTCCGCGTGCAGCCTGGTCATCGGCTCGTTGGATGAGTGCAAGGTCGATGGCGATTGCGCCAAGAAGGGCCCGGGCCTCGTCTGCCAGGACTCGCTCTGCGTGGCCAGCTCGGCCCCGGTCGACGCCGGCGTGGACGCCGGCCCCGCCGTCGCCCGCGATCCGCTCTGCCAGGACGTCTACGGCAGCACCGACGGCGGCAACGTCCTCCGCCTGGGCGCGGTGGTGCCCAAGAGCACCTCCACCGGCGCGGTCGATATCCGCGGCGTGTACCGCGGCGACGCCATCGCCATGGCCGTTCAGGAGCTCAACCGCAAGTCGGCGCTGCCGGGCACCTCGGTGGTCATCCGCGTGTGCGACGACACCGGCGACAGCACCAAGGCCGCCACCGAAGCGGGCGAGCTCCTCGACGAGGGCGCGGTGGCGCTGGTCACCACCGGCTCCTCGCAGACCATCGCCATCGCCAACGCGGTCGTCTCGCGCGGCGCGACGCTGATGAGCATCTCCGCCACCTCGACGCAGATCCAATCGGCCGGCGTGTTACCTGATGGCGGCGCCAAGCGCGTCTGGAGCACGGCCACGTCGGACTCGTCGCAGGCCAAGGTGCTCGCGGGGATGATGGAGGACGCCGGCTACTCGCGGCCCGCCTGCGTGCACGCCGACGACGTGGCCTTCAACGGGCTCTACGCCTCGCTGACCCAGGACCTGCCCGCGTTCGCCGACGGCGGCGCGAACCTGCCCCAGTTCCTCTACGAGTCGGGCACGAGCCCCACTTCAGCGATTCAGGGCGCGCAGCAGAGCTCGCCCGACGCGGTGGTGCTCATCTCCACCGTGGGCGACACCGCGGCGCTGCTCGGCGCCTGGGAGGGCGCGGATCCGGTCTGGCTCTTCACCGACAACGCGCGCAGCACCAGCGTCTACGGCTTCGACGGCGGCCTGGCGCGGCTCGCGGGCTCCAAGGGCACCGGCCCGAGCACCCCCTCGGCGTCGAACCTCGAGTACTCGAGCTTCCACGCGCTCTTCGTGACCGACTTCCCCGACGCGGGCGACCCGGCCACGGTGAGCTACGTGCCCAACGCCTACGACGCCGTGCTCCTGCTCGCCGCGGGCTCGCTCTGGGCGCAGGGCCACGGCACCATCGACGGCGCCGGCGTGGCGCAAGGCCTCACCCAGCTCTCGAACACCAGCGTGGCGGCCACGCCGCTCAGCGCGGACCAGTTCACCACGCTGGCGGCGTCGTTCTCGCAGGGCCAGCAGGTGAACGTGAAGGGCGCGAGCGGCGCGCTCGACTTCGACAACGCGCACGGCGTTGCGCCCGGCCCCATCGACATCTGGGTGATCGCGCCGGACGGCGGCATCGTCACCGTGGCCAACGTGGCCAACCCGTGATCGCCTTCGCCGCAGCGCTGCTCCTCGCGGCCGCGCCACCCAGCGAGCTCGCCACAGCCAAGGACGCGCTCGCGCACGTCGCGAAGTCCGGTGCGCGCTGGTCGATGACCCAGTGGAGCTCGCCGGATCTCGCGGCCAACCTGCTCGGCGATCCCGGGATCGCGCGCGTGGGCGTGGAGCTGCCACGGCGCGAGGCGGAGTGCCTCTCCGGCGCCGCGAAGTGCTGGCTGGTGCTCTACCTGCCCGGCTTCGACGGCTCGCCCGACGGCATGGCGCCGCTCGCCAAGGTCGTGGACGAATTGGATCAGCGCGGGTCCGCGGCGCCCATCGTGATGGTGGTGCTTGATGGGCGCACCAAGCTCGGCGGCGGCTGGTACCTGGACTCTCCGACGAGCGGCAAGTGGGAGAGCCTGGTGATGCAGGTGCTGCTCCCCGCGGCCCGCGACGCGCTCGCGCCGGGCACGCCGCCCGAGCGCACGCTGGTGATGGGGCACTCGATGGGTGGCTTCGGCGCGCTGCATCTGCTCGCCGCACACCCGGAATCGTTCGCGGCCGCGGCGGCGTTCAATCCCGCGGCGCGCATCGGGCTCATCGCCTCGGGCACGCTGGTCGTGCTCGATCAGCGTCGCGAGTTCCCCGACGCCGAGGCGCGGCTGGCGCAGCCCAGCGAGGCGCACTTCACGCAGCGCATTCTCTTGTCGCTCGGGGCGGCGCTGGATCCGGATCCGTCGAAGAAGCACGGGCTCTCCACGCTCTTCGAGCCCGCGGTCGAGCCCTGGCACCTCGCGCCGGAAGCGCTGGCGGCGATGGAGCGCGCGGATCCGACCTCGGCGCTGAAGGCCCATCCCAAGTTGCGCGCGCGAATCTACGCGGGTCGCAAGGACAACCTCGTCCCGCTCGCGCAGCTCGAACCGCTGGCCTCAGGGCACGTGGAGCTCATCGCCACCGACGGCGATCACCTCAGCCACCTGGCGGCGGATCTGAAGGACGCGCTGGAGCAGCTGGCGAAGTAGCGTCGGCGGCGCCGGCAGCGGTCAGCGCCTTGCTCTCGATCCAGGCCACCGCGCGCGCGGCCACCCGCGAACCACCCGCGGCCGAGAGATGGATGCCGTCCTCCTGGCGAACCTGGACCAGGCCGCCACCGGGCGCGGGCAGGTACGTGGCGAACGCGTGATCGTCGCCGGTGACGAGCGGCGTGGCATCGAGGAACTCCACGCGCGGCATGCCCTTCGAGGCTTGAACCACCAGATCGTTGAGCTTGCCCACGCGCTCGTTGAAGTCCTCGGCGCGCATGGGCGGCAGGCCAATCCAGAGCACCTCGGCGCCGTCGCGGGTGAGCTCGGTGAGGAAGTCGTGCACGCGCGCGACGTAGGTCGCGTCCCAGCGCTCGGTGCCGAAGGGAATGAGCCGGCCCTCGACGCGGATGTCCTGCGCGTCGTTGCCGCCGAACGTGGCCACCACGAAGCGCGGCCGCTGCTTGGTGAGCGTGCGCGAGAGCGTGGCCGGCCAGTCGTACACGTCCGGCCGCGAGAGCCCGGTGCCCACGTGCGTCTCGCGGATCACGCGCACGTGCGGATCGCGCGCGTAGGCCGCGGCGATGCCGGGCGCCAGGCCCACCTGCATCATCGAGTCGCCCACGAGAAGAATCGTCACCTCGGTGGATCCGCTCGACGCCGGCGGAGGCGCGTCGCCGTCGAGCCCGGGCAGCTCCACCTCGTCGTCCGCTTCGGGGACCTTGAGCTTGCCCAGCGGTCCGTCGATCTCGCCCGCGAGGGGCGCGGGCGACGCCGTCGGCATCGGCGGCGCTTCGACTTCTTCCTCTGCGAGCTGCACCGCCTCTTCCGCCGAGCCGCCAAAGCGCGCGCTCCAGCGGTCCGACGTCGCCAGCAGCACCTCGCGCGGCCGGCTCAGGTGCGCGCGCGCCATCGCATGATCGACGGGCGTGAGCACGCGCTGCCAGAGCGCCTGCGCGGGCCCGATGTTGAGCCGGTTGGCCCAGGTGAGGAGCCCGCTGGAGTCGAAGACGATGCCGCAGACGGCGAACGTCACCAGCACCACCGCGGCTTCCTTCCAGGTGTAGTGCCGCGCCACCGGACGATCGGTGAGCGCTCCGCCGCCGAACGAGCGGTCCGAGAGCTTCACCGTGCGGTGAGCGTTCGCGTCGGGCGCGTTCTGTGGCGTCTCGGTGGTCATCAGAACTGGAAGTAGATGAACGGCGCGATGCCGCTTGGGCCAAAGGTCTCGATGAGGAGCACGCTCACCGAGAACGCCATCCCTTGCACGGGCAGCGGCAGGTGCGCGAACGCGTTGCGCGCGCGATCCGTGAGCGAGTCCGGCAGGTACTGCGCGGCGATTCCGCCCACGAGGCACGCGCCGAGCACCGGCGAGAGCCACGGGCCCACGCTCCACGGCGCGACGATGCCCTCGCACACCGCGAGCGCGGTCGAGAACGTCGGCGCGCGGAAGAGGATCCACGTCAAACACACGAAGTGGAACGTGAGCAGCTGCGCGAACGCGGTCCACGGGCCGCTCTCTCGCAGCTTGCCCAGCGGCGCCCAGCGGATGCTGCTCCACGCGCGGTGCACCGCGAGCGCCGCGCCGTGCAGCGCACCCCAGGCCACGAAGGTCCACGCGGCGCCGTGCCACAAGCCGCCCAGGACCATCGTTACAAAAAGGTTAACATACGTCCGGAACGCGCCGCCGCGATTGCCGCCCAGCGAGACGTAGAGGTAGTCGCGCAGCCAGCTCGAGAGCGAGATGTGCCAGCGCCGCCAGAACTCCTGCGGGCTCGCGCTCACGTACGGGTTGTGGAAGTTCTCGGGGAAGCGGTAGCCGAGCAGCAGCGCGGAGCCGATGGCGATGTCGGTGTAGCCGGAGAAGTCGCAATAGATCTGCGCGGCGTAGCCGTAGACGCCGCAGAGCACCTCCAACCCCGAGCGACCCGCGGGATTTTCGAACACCGCGTCCACGAGGTGCGTCGCGAGGAAGTTCGCGATGAGCACCTTCTTCACCAGGCCGAGGACGATGAGCTCCAGCGCGCGCGCGGCGTCGATGTCGCCGGGATCTCGCGGGCGCGCGAGCTGGGGCATGAACTGGCTGGCGCGCAAGATCGGCCCGGCCACCAGCTGCGGGAAGAACGCCACGTAGAGCAGCGCGTCGAGGATGGTCACCTTCACCGACAGCTTGCCGCGGTACGAGTCCACCATCAGCGAGATGGCGTGGAACACGAAGAAGCTGATGCCCACGGGCAGCGCGATTTCGGGAACCTTCGGACTCCAGGCGATGCCCTCGCGCGCGAGCAACTGCGCGAGCTGAACGACCACGAAGCCGCGGTACTTGAAGAAGCCGAGCACCAGCAGGCACGCGGTCACGCCCGACGCGATCAGGATCTTGCGCTTGCCCACGTCGGTCGTGCGCTGGAGGAGCTTGGCCACGCCGGCGGCGAAGAGCGAGATGCCCGCGAGGAGCGGCACGAAGCGCCAATCCCAGTAGCCATAGAAGAGGTAGCTGGCCGCGAGCAGCAGGGCCTTGTGCAGCCAGAGCGGTCGCCGCAGGGTCCACGCGATGGCGAAGACCACCAAAAAGAACAGCGCGTATTCGACCGTCGGGAAAAGCATGGCGGCCGGATCCGACTGGATCCGCTCCTCCATCGTGCCCCAGACCCCGGGGAGGGGGCCAATTTGCGACCGATGGGAAGCTAGGCCGGACGCTTACTGGACGGGAGCCGGCTCAGCCAGCAACTGCTTGATCTCCGACTCCGTCTTCGACACCTCTTCGTCGCTGTAGCCCGAGTGCGCGAAGCGGACGTGGCCGCTGCGGTCGACCAGCAGGGCGGCGGGGATGGTGGCGAGCTCGAACCTGGAGGCGCACTTGGCGCCGCTCGGGTCGAGCACGATGGGGTAGGTGACGCCCTGCTCCTTGAGGAAGGCGTCGATGCCGCTCGGCTCGTCGTCGAGGCTCACGCCGTACACCACGAAGCCGTCGGCCTTGTGCGCCTGGTACAGCTTCTCGTACGCGACGGCCGCCTCGTGGCACGGCCCGCACCAGGTGGCCCAGAAGTCGATCAGCACGACCTTGCCGCCGAGCGCGCCCAGGTTCGACTCGCCCGGGCCGGGATAGTTCGCCAGCGTGAGGTTCAGGCGCGCGTCGCCAGGCTTCACCGTGGGCGGCACCGGCTGCGTGGTGGTGCACGCCGCCAACGCGAGCCCGACAACGAGATATGTCGAGATATGTCTCATTTGCCACCGAGCCCCTGGAGCAGCCTCGGCAGGAGCCCGCCAAACGCGCCGTTCGACATCACCAGCAGCACGTCGCCCTTCTTGGCCTTCTCGAGCGCGCTGGCCGCGAGGGCGTCCACGGTCGCGAAGCTCTCCGAGGCGATCCCGCCAGCGGTGAGGTCGCGCGCGAGCTTGGTGGCATCGAGCTGCTGATCTGCGGGCACCTGGTCGTGCGGCTTGGGCACCAGGATGAGCGCGCCGGCCGCGCCGTTGAAGGAGCGCGCGTACTCGTCCTGGTGCAGGTTGCGTCGCGACGTATTCGAGCGCGGCTCGAAGAGCGCCAGCAGTCGCCGTCCTGGATAGCGCGCGGCCACGGCGGCGATGGTCTCACGCACGGCCGTGGGGTGGTGCGCGAAGTCGTCGATCACCGCGATTCCCGAAGGCTCGCCGCGCAGCTCCTGGCGCCGCTTCACGCCGGAGAAGCTGCCCAAACCGGTCGCGAGCTCCGCGTGCGAGAGCCCCAGCGCCGCCAGCGACGCGTAGACGCCGAGCGCGTTCTCCACGTTGTGCATGCCGGGAATCTGCAGGCGAACGTCGCCCACGTCCTTGCCCAGGTGACGCACCATGAAGCGCGCGCCCTCGGGCCCGAGCTGCACGTTCGACGCGGTCCAGTCGGCGTCGTGCCGCACCGCGTACGTCTCGACTTTGCACTTCGCGGCGCGCGCGAGCTTCACAGCGTTCGGATACGCGGCGCACACGGCCACGTGTCCGTCGGCGGGCACCAGGTCGAGCAGCTTGGCGAAGGCGGACTCGTAGTGCGCGAGGTCGCGATAGATGTCGGCGTGATCGAGCTCGACGCTCGTGAGAATCAGCGAGCGCGGCCGGTAGTGGAGGAACTTGGGGCCCTTGTCGAAGTAGGCGGTGTCGTACTCGTCGCCCTCGACCACGAAGTGGCGGCCTTTGCCCAAGCGGAAGTTGGTGTCGTAGTTGCGGCTCACGCCGCCCACCAGGAACGAGGGATCGCGTCCGGCGCTCACCAGCACGTGGCTCGCGAGGGCGCTGGTCGTCGTCTTGCCGTGCGTGCCCGCGACCACCACGCTGTGCCGGCTGGCGAGGAACAAGTCGCCGAGCGCCGCGGGGAAGCTCATGTGCGGCAGGCCGCGCTCGCGCATCGCGGTCGCTTCCGGGTTCACGCGGCGGATCACGTTGCCCACGATCACCAGATCCGCCTTGGCGGCGTCGAGGTTCTCGGGGCGGTACGGCGTCATGGCGGCGATGCCCCACTGCTTGAGCATGTCGCTCATGGGCGGGTACACGTTCTCGTCGCTGCCGGTGACGGCGTAGCCCGCCGCCTGCAAGAGGCCCGCGAACGAGCCCATGCCGGTGCCGGCCACGCCGAGCACGTGGATGCGCTTCACGCTCGCGGGCTCGACGTGGGTGAGGATCTTCTCGGTCTCGCTCATGGCTTACTTGGCGGGGACGTCGCTGGGCTGCGTGGTCGCGCTGGAGAGCTGCTGGAGCTTCTCCATCGCGTAGGTCTGGCTCATCGCCACCGACTCCTGCGCAATGGCCGGGCTCTCCTGGATCAAGCGCTGGCCGAGCGGCGTGGCATAGAAGGCGAGCAGGCCGTCGATCTCGCTCTCCTGGAAGTGCTTGTCGTAGAGGCCAGCGAGCTTGTCGGCGAGCTCCTCGGGCTTGATGAGCTTCTCGAGCCGCGCGTACTGCGCATCCGGCACGCGGCCCTTGAGCGAGGCGAGCATGTTCTGCCCGGCCTGGTCGGCCTTGGTGAGGTGCAAGAGCTTGTGGATCTTGTCGAGCTTCGACTTCGACGAGGCGGTCGCCTTGGTCGGCTCAGCCGACTTCGCCGGTGTGGGCGCAGCGGCCAGAAGCGCACAGAGCAGGAGCGTTTGCATGGCCGCGGTTTAGCACTGCTTGGGCTGCGAAAAAACCGTGGCTGCTGGCTCGTACCGAGGTGCCAACGATCCGGGCGCCCGCGTGCCAGCTCGCTAGCGCCGGCCCACGCCGTACTTCACGATCGCGTAGACCGCGCGGAAGCCGTCCTTCCAGCCGATCTTCTTGCCCTCTTCGTAGGTGCGCCCGTGGTAGCTGATGGGCACCTCGTACACGCGCCAGCCGCCCTTGGCGACCTTGGCCGTCACCTCCGGCTCGAAGCCGAAGCGCTTCTCCTCGAGCTTGAGGCCCTTGATCACCTCGGCGCGGAAGACCTTGTAGCAAGTCTCCATGTCGGTGAGGTTCAAGTCGGTGAGCATGTTCGAGAACGTGGTGAGGAAGCGGTTCCCCATGGAGTGCCAGTAGTAGAGCACCCGGCGGCTCTCGCCCACGAAGCGGCTGCCGAAGACCACGTCGGCGTGGCCGTCGATGATGGGCTTGCAGAGCTTCACGAACTCGGCGGGGTCGTACTCGAGGTCGGCGTCCTGCACGACGATCATGTCGCCGGTGGCCTCGGCGAAGCCGCGGTGCAGCGCCGCGCCCTTGCCCTGGTTCACGTCCTGGAAGAGGACGCGGAACTCGTTCTTGCCCTGGGCCTTCACCTCGCCCAGCGAGGCCAGGCCGTTCTTCTTGAGATCTTCGAGGATGTCCCGCGAGCCGTCCTTGGAGCAGTCGTCGACGAGGACGATCTCCTTGTCGAGCGGCACCGCCACCACGCGCCGGAGGATCTCCTTCAGCGTGGCGCGCTCGTTGTAGACCGGGATCACCACCGACAGCTTCACGGGCAGCTCCTGCGGAACGGGCGCGCATCTTCTTCGCACGCGCCGCCGGGTTCAAGCACCTTCGCGGGCGCAATCTTGGGGCGGCGTGCGGGAGGGGGTAGCATTCGAGCGGGGCCCCCGACGTCGAGGACACGCCTTGGCCGAACCCAGCGCCGTGACCCAGCCAGGCGAGGCGCCGCCCGCACAGTGCGGCCGCTGCGGGACCATGGTCGGCTCGGAGACCAACTTCTGCCCCAAGTGCGGCACCGACCTGCGCGGGCAGACGGGCAGCAGCGACACCTTCCGCGGCTTCTTGCCCGGCACCGTCATCGACAGCCGCTACCGGCTGCTCGAGAAGCTGGGCGACGGCGGCATGGGCGTGGTCTTCCGCGTCGAGCACGTGCGCATGGGCAAGGTGATGGCCCTGAAGGTCTTGCGCAGCGAGATCGCCGGGCAGTCGCAGGTGCTGGAGCGCTTCCGCACCGAGGCGCAGGTGGTGAGCAAGCTCAACCACCCGAACACGATCAGCGTCTTCGACTTTGGCGAGCTGGAGGACGGCGGCCTCTACATCGCCATGGAGTACGTGCGCGGCCGGGATCTCCAAGCGATGTTGCTCGCCGAGGGCAAGCTCACCGAGGTCCGTGCGGCCACGCTCGCCAGCCAGGTGCTGCGCTCGCTCGAGGAAGCGCACGAGGCGGGCATCGTCCACCGCGACATCAAGCCCGCGAACGTGATGGTGGTTCAGACGCGCGGCGGCGAGGACTGGGCCAAGGTCGTCGACTTCGGCATCGCCAAGCTGAACGAGGGCGGCAAGGGCAACAGCAAGATCACGGGCGTGGCCGAGTTCGTGGGCACGCCCAACTACTGCGCGCCGGAGCAGGCCCGCGGCGAGTCGCCGGATCCGCGCACGGATCTCTACGCCGTGGGCGCCATGCTCTTCGAGCTCGTCACCGGCAAGCCGCCCTACGAGGCGCCGAGCGCGATGGGCGTCATCGCCAAGCACCTCTCGGATCCGGTGCCGCACGCGCGCGAGCGGAATCCCGAGCTCTCCGAGGCGCTGGACACCGTGCTGCAGAAGGCGCTGGCCAAGAAGCCCGACGACCGCTTCCAGACCGCGAACGAGATGCGCAAGGCGCTGGAGCTCGTTGCGGGCTCGCCGGCGCGCACCTACTCGGGCCAGGAGCTGCCCATCATCGACGGCTACGAGATCGCCAGCCGCGAAGACTGGGATCAGTTCGAGCGCCAGCTGGTGCGGAGCCTGCGGCTGCGCACGGTCGGCGGCGTGGCGCTGGTGCTGGCGGTGCTCGGCGCGGGCGCGTACGCGGGCTACCACAAGCTCACCGCCCAGGCGCCGGTGGTGGCGGTCGAAGAAGAAGTCGAGGTGAACGACGAGCC
The DNA here is from genome assembly GCA_018266075.1 of Deltaproteobacteria bacterium. GTDB lineage: Bacteria > Myxococcota > Myxococcia > Myxococcales > SZAS-1 > SZAS-1. Next base: position 43,980 of record JAFEBB010000003.1, read on the forward strand.
GGCGCAGGCAAACTTGATCGCGCTCGACAAGGCCGTGCACGGCTCCATCGGCGTGAGCCACAAGCAGGGCAAGAGCGACCTCGACACCTATCGCCTCGAGGTGCCGAGCGAGGGCCGACTCTGGGTCACGCTCACCGGCGTGCGCGACTTGAACCTGGTGCTCGAGCTCTTCGACGCCGAAAAGGAAGCGAACCACGTGGTGGATCCCCTCGCGCACGTGACCATCGACGATGGCCGCTTGAGCGAGGGCGAGCTGCTCGCCGATGTGCCGGTGCACGCGGGCCGCTACTTCCTGCGCGTGTCGGAGCGGCCGGCCTACGACGAGCCGGATCCCACGCGGCCGCCGCGCGAGCGCGAGAGCGCGCCCTACACGCTCACCGCGCACCTGGTGCCGCCCACCGAGCTCGACGAGCGCGAGCCGAACGATCTGTGGAGCCTGGCCCAGCTGCTGGCGCCGGCCCAGCCGGTGCTCGGGCATGCGGGCTTCGCGCTCCCGGCGCACGCGCTGGAGAAGAACATCGTGCTCTCGGCGCTCGACTTCTTCAGCGTGAAGTCGACGACCGCGACCGCGTTCCTGGTGCAGCCCACGGATCGCGCGCTCGGCCTCTGGGATGCGCAGAAGCTCCAGGGGTGGCGTGCCGAGGCGAAGGCCTTCGGCGTGCGCAAGGCCGAGCTGGAGAAGAAGGCGGCGAGCGATCGCGAGGCGGAGAAGGAGCTGAAAAAGCTGGTGGCGCCGTTCCTGGCAGCGCCGGTGCGCGCCAACAACGCCGGTGTCTCGGCGCTGAAGCTGGAATCGCAGGACGGCCTCGCGGGCGTGCTGGTGGCGCCGCTCTCGGGCGCCTCGCCCACGGCCAACGACGCGCCCTATGGCCTCGCGTTCGCCGTGCCCGGCCCGGGCGGACTCGATGGCGTGATCACCCTGGCGCGCGAGCTGGCCGCGCGCGGGCGGTCGGTGCAAGCCCAGGCGTTGCTCGAGAGCGTGCTGCGCGAGCTGCCGAGCGCGGAAGATGCGCCCAAGGTGAAGGCCGCGCTGACGCAGATCAAATAAATATTTAAGTTAACGAATTACGAGCCGTGTCCGAGCGCCGAAGTGGGCGTCGGCTCGCGCTCACCGGGCAGCGGCGCCTGGGCGAACACCGACGCGGCGATCCCGGCGGCCGCGCTCTGCAGCGGAAAGCGGCCATGCGCGTGGAGCGTTCCACAGGAGAGATCCACGTCGAGGATGCGGCGGGCGTCGATCTGCGCGCTGAGCTGCACCTCGCGCTCGGCGCCCGCGAGGGCCACCGCGCCGAGGTAGCCGCGGCCATTCGCGAGGGCCGCGCCCTCCACCACCGGACAGATGAGCCCCGCGCCCGGACCCACGCGAAGCTTGAGCTCCGCGCGTGCGGGCAACACCGCGCCGCGATCGAAGAGCCGCAAGAGCTTCCCGCCGGCGCCCATCACGCTCACCGGCTCCTGGAGCTTCTGGGACACCGCATCGCCGCCGGCGCGCTGCTTCTGCGCCGCGATGCGCGCCGTGCCCATGGCCACCGCGGCCGCAGGCTGGTTGGGCGCCACCACCTTGCCGGGAAACCGCGACTCCAGCCGCTCACGCACCCGCGGCCACGCGCACTGCCCACCCACCAGCAAGACTTGATGCACCTGCGAGGGCTCCAGCTCCAGGCTCTCCAGCACCGCCAGCGCCACGCGCAGGAGCTGATCCAGCGCAGGCTCCAGCGCGCGCAGGGTGGGCGCGGCGTCGAGCTTCACGTCGAGGTCCACGGGATGGCCGTCGTCGCTCATGGCCAGGAAGGGGATGCGCACGTGCACCTCTCGCTGGCTGGCGAGCGACACGCGGGCGCCCTCGGCGGCGTCGAGCAGGCGCTGACGCGCGAGCGGATCCGTGAGCTTGGCACCCAGCTTGCCCTCGACGGACTCGAGCAGCGTGCGCGCGATGCGCTCGTCGATCGCGGTTCCGCCGAGGTGTCGCTTCTGCCCGGCGGCCAGGACGTCGAGCCGGCCGTCGACGTCGTCGAGCACCGCGAGCTGCAGCGTGGTCCCGCCCCAGTCGACGACCAGGATGGGCCCCGGCGGCCGCGCGTCCAGCGGGAGGCCGTGGTGCGCCGCCGCCGCCAGCGCCGCATCCACGAGCACGGGACTGGAGAAGCCCGCGTGTCGCAGGCCGAGCTGGAGCAGGTGCTTGGCGCGCATGTCCAGCGTCGACGGAACCGCCAGGTGCGCCTCGACGAGCGGCTGGCCCGCGGCGTCCTGGGCGCGGGAGCGCAGCTCGCCGACGACGGCCGCGAAGAGCTCCACCGCGGGCATGGCGTGGTGGGGCAGCTCGGCCACCGGGCCGCCCTCGCCATCGCGGACGTTGAACGGCAGCCGGGAGAGCTCGGCGTCGTCTCCGGCGCGGCGCGGATCCAGGAGCAGCAGCGGCAGCGGCGAGGCGAGGCCGCTCTGGGCGTCTATGGCGCGCTGGGCGCGAGCGCGGGCGCCGAGCACCAGGCGGTCCTTGTCGTCGAGCGCGACCGCGGCAGGCAGCGCCGTGTTCCCCGGCGCGACATTCACCAACACCGGCCGACCGCCCTTCATGATTGCGGCGCGCGCGAAGGTGCCGCCCACGTCGAGGCCGAGCGGCGCGCGGGGCGGAGCCGCCACGACGCCGGGCTCGGTGGGGGGCGAGGTCGCGAGCGCGAGGTCGGTGACGCCGCGCTTCATGAGCAGGATGCGATCGAGCGCGGCGCGATCGGCGCCGTCGAGGCGCTGGTAGCGCACCAGCAGGGCCAGGTCGTCCTCGCGCTGGCCGCGCAGGGCCTTCACCACCGCGCCTGCGCCCTGGAAGAGCACGGTGCCATCGCGCGCGCAGAGCTCGAAGGCGACCACCTCCCCCGGCGAGCGCGGCTGCCCGGTGAAGAGCCGCACGCCCCCCGGGCCGATGTGCTCGCCGAACTTCTCGGCCAGGTCGCGCTCGTCGCGCACGGGCAGGACCACACGAATCGGGGCGAGCGCCGGCATCCAGCTCCGGAAGCTAACTCATAATTCGCGAGCGCGGGACGTGGGACGTGGGTCCCGGGTCGGCCGGATCCCGGGATTGCCCCGCTCATGCGCTGGCTATCGAAGGGCGTGCAGCAGGGAGCGGCGTCGCCTGCCGCCGCCGAGCGAGCGAATCACCCCCGCACGCACGAGCGCACGCACGAGCAGCAGCGCGCCCAGCGCCACCACCTGGCCCCCGAGGATGATCCGGTTGACGTCGATGGCCGGGTACCAGCGCACCTGGCCCTGCTTGATCGCGAAGGCGCCGGCCGGCCGCCCTTCGAAGCCGAAGCCCGAGCCGAGCTGCCCCTCGGCGCCCATGCGCTCGCCGCCGCCCGCGCCCCCGCGGACCTTCGCCGCGAACACCACCGTCGAGCCGTCTTGTTGGACGGGCTCGCTGAACACCCGCCGGGCGGTGAAGCTGTCCGCCGCTCGCCCGAGCACCTCCGAAATCGCCATGGCGCACCTCCATACGCGCCAAGGGTGGACATCGCCTCGGTCGAGGCGCGAGCGAGAAGCGCGTGCTCAGCGGACGTCCTGCCAGGGCTTCTCCAGCACCGGCGCCACCGTCACCTCGAGCTGCCTGCTGCCCGAAGTTGTCCGGGTGCACGATCATGTAGAGCGCCTGGAAGCCCACGTGGAGCGCGGTCTTGTCGCCCAGGACGAAGGCGTGGCTGGCGCCCAGCCCAACGGGAAGCGTGAGCCTCTGCCCGGGGGAAGCAGTCCAATCGAACGAGATCGTGGGTGACGCGCCCACCGTCCAGCCGCCGGCGAAGAAGCGGCTGAGGAAGTATTGAATATTCAATTTGCTCACGCGCGGCCGCGAGCTCTCCCCCGCGAACGACCACCACTGCTGCGCAAACAGCGCCACCTGCCAGGCTTGTGACTTCCAACCCACGACGCCCGCGGGCCCGGCCTGCCACTTCCCATTCCCGGTTTGCGGCGTGGTCGCCGTGGGGAGCACGAAGGTGGGCCCCAGCCCGTCGATGATCGAGGGGCCGAGATCGACCGAGAGCACCACGGGCAGCTCGAGATCGCCGAGCCCCGCGGCCCGCGAGAGCTCGCCTCCTGGGCTCTTGTAGGGAATCGAATCGAGAAGGAGGAACTTCGGTCGCGCGACGAAACAGCTCCGATCGCCGACCGGCCAGGAGAGCCGTGGCTGGAGCTGCAGGACCTGGTTGGCCTGGTGGGTGTCGAACTCCGAGATCTTCAAAATATAGGTTTCATTTTGAAGTTCGAGGACCCACTTCCCGCCAATGGGGTTCTCCTCGTCGCGCTCGATGGCGCTCGCCTCGTCGGCATGTGCGCGCTCCCAGACGCCCAGGAGCGCAGCCAGCGCCAGAAACCGCAGGCGCATGCGCGACCTCAGTGCATCCCGCTGCCCGTCGCGTCCTGGAGCTTGCGCATCACCTCGTCGAGGTTGAACGAGGCGGGCCGCTGCCGCGGCGGAAACTCCGCGAACGAGCGCGCCTCCTCGGCGACGTACGCCTGCGCGGGCACGAGCAGGAATGCGTGATCGAGCACCCAGTCCCAGTAGGTGTTCGAGTTCTCGTCGGCGCGCTCGAACGGGTCGCGGCGCAGGTGGAAGATCTTGGGGATGCGCAGGGGCACGAACGGCTCGGCCCAGACGGCCAACGTCTTGGCCCGCTGCTCCAGGAACACCAGCTTCCAGTCGCCGTAGCGCAGAGCCATCAACTGGCCGTCGTCGTTGAAGTAGAAAATATGATCGCGCGGACTATTGGATACCTCGCCCTTCAGGTATGCCGTCATGTCCGTGCCATCGATGTGAACCTTGAAGCTCTTGCCGTCGATGCTGTGGCCCTTGATCAGCCGGGGCACGATGTCGGGCACGCCCGCGACCGAGAGCAGCGTGGGCAGCCAGTCCTGGTGTGAGAGAAGGCCGTTCAAGACCTTCCCGGCTTCGAACTTGCCCGGCCAGCGCACGAACGCCGGCACGCGCCAGCCGCCCTCCCAGTTGGTGTTCTTCTCGCTGCGGAAGGGGGTGATCGCCGCGTCGGGCCAGGAGTTGAAGTGCGGGCCGTTGTCGGTGGAGTAGATGACGATCGTATCGTCGGTAATCTTGAGCTCATCGAGCTTCTTCAACATCTGGCCCACCATGTCGTCGTGGTAGACCATGGCGTCGTTGTAGAACCCCTGTCCCGAGCGACCGACGTAGTCCTTCTTCACGTGCGTGCGGAAGTGCATGTGCGTGGAGTTCCACCACATGAAGAAGGGCTTATTGGCCTTGTGGGCCTCGTCGATGAAGCGCAGCGCGTGTTGGTTGATCTCGCTGTCGATGGTCTCCATGCGCTTGCGCGTGAGTGGACCGGTGTCTTCGATCTTCCCGTTCGCGAAGCTGTGGATCACCCCGCGCGGCCCGAAGCGCTTCTTGAAGCTTGGATCCTTCGGGTAGTCGGGGTTCTCGGGCTCCTCCTCTGCGTTCAAGTGGTAGAGGTTGCCGAAGAACTCGTCGAAGCCGTGGTTGGTGGGCAGGAACTCGTCGCGATCGCCGAGGTGGTTCTTTCCAAATTGCCCGGTCGCGTAGCCGAGCGGCTTGAGCAACTCGGCAATCGTGGGGTCCTCCGGGCGCAAGCCGACATCAGCGCCGGGCATGCCCACCTTGGTCAAGCCGGTGCGCACCGGGTTCTGGCCGGTGATGAAGCTCGCGCGGCCCGCGGTGCAGCTCTGCTGGCCGTAGTAATCCGTAAATGAAATTCCCTCTTTCGCGAGGCGGTCGATGTTGGGCGTTCGGTAGCCCATCATCCCGTGGTTGAAGGCGCTGATGTTCCACATTCCAATGTCGTCGCCCCAGAGGACGAGGATGTTGGGCTTCTTCGTTGCCATGGGACGCTCCGATAGAAGGGCGCCCGGTTCCCGCGCGCCCGCGTAAATGAAGAGCCTGAAGGGACAGCTATTCGCTGGGCTTCGCCGAGTCCTTCACCTGCTTGATGATCTCGTCGAGGTTGTAGGCCTCGGGCGCCTGCAGCGGCGGGAACTCCTTGTACGACATGAGCTCCTTGGTCCAGAGCTGCTGGCCGATGGGGAGCATGTTCCAATCGTACTGGAAGGCCGTGACCGGGCCGCTCAGCGCGCCGCCGACGCCCATGGCGGACTTCACACTTTCGCCAACAGCCTGCTCGAAGGGGTCGCGCTTGATGTTTTGAACAAGCGTGAAGTGGAACGGGATCAGCGGGAGGATCCATCCCTCCGCGCCGGGTTGAGACATATTATAGTACATCTTCCAGTTCTTATATCGAACCGCCGAAGGCGTGGCGCCGGAGTAGTAGAAGAACACATCGCGCGCCGAATGCTCCGATGTGCCTTCCAGATATTCGCGCTGATCGAAGCCGTCGAGCGTGGTCTTCACGATTCCTTGATACTTGCCCGCCTCGATCTGCTTCTTGAGGGCGTCGCCCTTGGGCCCGCCGGCGATGTCCACGAGGGTGGGAAGCCAGTCGAGCGCGGCGAACATATCGCTCTTCACCGTGTGCGGCTTGATGTGACCCGGCCAGCGCACGACCATCGGGCAGCGATAGCCGCCCTCCCAGGCCTCGCCCTTCTGGCCCTTGAACGGCGTGATGCCGCCGTCGGGGAAGGTGATGGCCTCGGCGCCGTTGTCCGAGGTGAAGACGATGATGGTGTTGTCGAGCTGGCCCATCTCCTCGAGCTTGTGCATCACGTAGCCGATGTTGTCGTCGAGCTGCTTCATGCCCGCTTCGTTGATGCCCCAATCCTTGCCGCCCGCGGTGCCGACCATGGCCATGTACTTGGGCGGCAACATCGTCGTGACGTGCATGCGCGCGGGGTTGTACCAAACGAAGAACGGCTTTCCGGTCTTCTTGGGGTCGTTGCGATCGAGGAAATCGATAACTTTTGAAGAGATCTCCTCGTCGATTGTCTTCGAGCGCTCCAGCGTGAGCGGGCCCTCGTCCTTGCAGGTTTGATTCTTCTCGGTGCCGTCGGCCGAGTGGCAGAAGAGGACCGGGCGCGGAGGCGTCAGGCACGCGGTCGTCTTGGGATCCACGGCGCCCGGCACCTCGGCGACGCCAGGGATCGGCGTGTTCTTGCACGGAGGAGCGATGCCCTGTTGGTTGGGCGTCTTGTTGATGTCGGGGAAGCTCACCTGCTGCATCGCATCCAGGTGGTACAGATAGCCCCAGTACTCTTGAAAACCGTGAGCGGTGGGCAGCGACTCCGTGTGATCACCGAGGTGGTTCTTTCCGAACTCACCTGTGGTGTACCCGAGGTCGTGCAGGAACACCGCGACCGAGGGCGTGCCCTTGCGCAGCCACGACGGGCTTCCCGGGAGCTGCGGCGGAATCATGCCCGTGCGCAGCGGATACATCCCGGTGAAGAACGCATTGCGCCCCGAGGTGCAGCTCTGCATCCCGAGGTAGTCCATGAAGATGGCGCCCTCGTGGCCGATACGATCGATGTTGGGTGTCTCTCCGACCATGAGGCCGCGGTGGTAGATGCTCGGCTGCATGAAGCCGATGTCATCGCCCATGATGAAGAGGATGTTGGGCTTCTGGCCTTCGGCTGTCGCCGCGGCGGCGCTGCGAGCCGCGAACAGGGACGCCAACGCGAGCGTGAGACGCATTCCACGAGTGCTCATTGTCTAGTCCCCCCGCTGCTCCGCAAGCGAATGCGTGAGAGCCAGGCGAGGAGGTAGGCACTGGCTCGCTTGCCTGCAAGGGCCGCGGCCGCCGCCCTTTTGCATTGATGCGAGAGGGCCAATGAAGGCGGCGCTGGCGAATGTCGCGGGTGCACGTTCCCCTGGGATCTGTACGATGATGCGCGTCGCCAGGGCTGGACAGTCATCAGTATGAAGAATGACTGGCGTCGGATCTTCGCGTTTGAACAGTGGCTCGTCCTCGAGCGTGAATTGCGCGCGGCGGCCGAATAGAAGCGCGGGATGAAGAACGCGATCGTGCTCGGGCTCGTGGGCTTCGTTGCGTGTCACAGCAAGCAACCCGACGTCGCCACGGCCGCGCCCACCCATGAGCCCTGGGCGCCTCGGATCAACGCCGCGAAGCCGCCGGGGCCCGCGCCGGAAGGCATGGTGTGGATCCCGGGAGGCAACTTCTGGATGGGCACCAGCGACGAGCACATGCCCGATACGCAGCCGCTGCACCGTGTGACCGTCGACGGCTTCTGGATGGACACGACGGTCGTCACGAACGCGCGCTTCGACCAATTCGTGAAGACCACGGGCTACGTGACCCTCGCCGAGAAGAAGCCGCGCATCGAGGACTATCCCGACGCGATCCCCGAGAACCTGGTGGCCGGCTCCGTGGTCTTCACGCCGCCGAAGCAGGAGGTGCCGCTCGACGACCACTTCCGCTGGTGGAGCTACGTCCCAGGTGCAAACTGGCGGCACCCGGAGGGGCCGCTTTCAGGCATCGAGACGCGCGCGAAGCACCCGGTGGTGCACATTGCCTATGAAGATGCGGTTGCATTCTGCAATTGGGCAAACGGTCGCCTGCCGACGGAAGCCGAGTTCGAGTTCGCCTCGCGCGGCGGATTGGATCGCAAGCGCTATGTCTGGGGCGACGAGTTCATGCCCAACGGGAAGCACATGGCGAACACGTTCCAGGGGCACTTCCCGGATACCAACAGCTCCGAGGATGGCTTTCCTTCGACGTCACCGGTCGGGACGTTCCCCGCGAACGGCTTCGGGCTCTTCGACATGTCGGGCAACGTCTGGGAGTGGACCTCGGATTGGTATCGCGCGGATTACTATCAAACGCTCGCGGACGGCGTGGCGATCAACCCCCAGGGCCCGCCGAGCAGCTTCGATCCCTCGGAGCCGAAGGCCAAGAAGCGCGTCCACAGAGGCGGCTCATATTTATGTACAGATCAGTATTGTTCCCGATATGTGGCGGGTGGCCGCGGCAAGGGTGAGCCCGACACGGGCACCAACCACCTTGGCTTCCGCTGCGTGCGCGCCGCGAACTAAGCCTAGGGATCCGGTTCAGACGCAGGCGGCTGGTACCAACAGCGCGGCCGCATCCCGATCGTGAAGTGCTCCGCGCGCGTGCACGCGCCGGGCTCGGGCGCCAAGTCGCTGAAGTCTTCGGTCGCCGGCTTGGCGCAGAGCGCGCCCTGAAACTGCGTGTCCAGACGGCACTGGCGCGGCATGTGGCGATCGTCGGTGACCGTGGTGCGAAACGGATCGGGCGTGTCGAGCGCGGCGAGCGGCTCGTCGTCGCGCCAGGTGGAGGTCATGCGGCTCGCTGAGAGCGCGGCCAGCGCGCTGCGAATGCAGATCGCGCGCTGATGCTCGCCCGAGAAGGCGGCGGCGCAGGCCTTCCTCGCGACCGGGTCGCTCGCGGGCAGCCGCGAAAACGTCTGACTCGAGGGACTGGTGAATATGCGCCGGAGGCACTTGGCCGTTGCAAAGTAGTCGGCCTGGCCCTCGTTGGACATTCCAGGATTTCCCTGGGGGAACCCTCCGAGGAGGTGACCGAGCTCGTGGCAAGCCACGAGGGCGAGCGCGTCCTGGGTCATGCCGCGCGCGCGGGCGATGCCGCCGGAGATGGAGATCCCGACGAACGTCGCGCCGCGGAAGGGGCTGGAGTTCACGGCGTCGTCCGGCCAGCGCCGCTCGATGATGAATCGCAGGTTTCGCTGCGCCAGGATCGGCGTGTAGGTCGCCTCAACGGCATCGAGCACCTGGTTGAATTGGAGCTCGTCCAGACCGCGCTCCGGTGCGCCCGCGAAGCCCACGGCGATCGCCCAACTCAAGAGTGCGTGCGAGAACATGGGCTCGAGGTCGAGCCCGGTATTCGATAGTCGCCTTGGCGACGGATCAACAACCGGCCAAGCGAGCGCTCAGCTGGCGAAGAACATCTCCACGAGGTCCGCCACGGGGCCCGGCGTGTCCACGTGCGCGAAGTGCGAGGTGTCCTCGAGCCAGTGCAGCTGCGCGTCGGGAACGAGCGGCGCCAGCCGCGCGCCCACGCTCGCGGGAACCAGCGGATCGTGCCGCGCGTAGATCAGGCAGAGCGGAATGGGGAAGGGCAGGTTCTGCACCTTGCGCTGCTGCAGCTCGCTCGAGAACTCGGCCAGCCCAAGCGCCGACATCGCGTCGCGGAGGTAGCGCGTGAACGCGCGCATGCCCTCGGGCGTCGCGAGCGGGTCGCCGTAGGCGTGGGCTTCCTCGAGCGACTTCAAGCTCTCGTCGAAGTAGTGCACGTTGCGGTGCGCCCAGCGCAGCACGTCGCGCTGCACGAAGGCCGAGAGCCCCGCGGCGACGCCAGGCACTTGCAGGAGCGCGTTCATCGCGCGGAGCCGCAGCTCGGGAAACGCCGGCGAGTGCACGTTCACCAGTTTGGAGAAGATCGTCGGATCGCGCAGGACAGCGCGCATGCACAGATAGCCGCCCATCGAGTTGCCGACCGTCACGCAGCCGCGAATGCCGAGCGCGTCCACGAACTCGCCGAGGAACGTCGCCAGCGCTGCGGGGCCGTAGGTCGTGTCCGGCTTGTCGCTCTGGCCGCAGCCGGGCAAGTCGGGAATCAGCAATCGATGCTTCTGGCCCAGCCGCTCGAGCACGTAGCGATACGAGTAGCTGGTGGTCATCAGGCCGTGCACGAGCAGCAGCGGCGGGCCGTTGCCGTGCTCGCGCAGGTGGATCCGGACATCACCAAAATGTTTCGAATGCACCGAGACGTCGCGCGCGGTCGTTCGCCCGTACGGGTGCGGCACGCGCGGGAGCTCGGGCAGCTCCTCGAAGCGGCCGCGGACGAACGGCGCGCCCATCCGCTAGACGGTCACGAGGTCGTAGACGCGGTTCAGCGCGGCCTCGAGCTTGCTCGGGTCCGTGCCGCCGGCCTGGGCCATGTCGGGCTTGCCGCCGCCGGAGCCGCCCACGTCCTTGGCGAGCTCCTTCACCAGGTTGCCGGCGTGGAAGCCCTTCTTCACGAGGTCCGGCGTCGCGGCCACGAGGAGGAGCACCTTGCCCTCCTTCTCGCCGCCGAGGGCCACCACGCCGCTCTGGATCTTGTCGCGCAGCTTGTCGGCGAGATCGCGGAGCACCTTGGCGTCGCCGCTCTCGATGCGGGTGGAGAGGATCTTCACGCCCTTCACCTCGCGCACCTTGTCCATCAGGTCGCCGCTCTTGGCGCCGGCGAGCTTCTTGTTGAGCCCGTCGATCTCCTTGTCGAGCTCCTTCATGCGCTTGGTGGTCGCCTCGACCTTCTGCACGAGCTCGCGCGGGTTGCCCTTGAGGAGCTCGGCGGCCGCGCGGACGCTGGCCTCGAGCTCCTCGGCGTACTCCACGGCCGCTTCGCCGGTGAGGGCGATGATGCGGCGCACGCCGGCGGCCACGCCGGCCTCGCTGGTGATCTTGAAGAAGCCGATGTCGCCGGAGCGGTGCACGTGGGTGCCGCCGCAGAACTCGATCGAGTCCGGGTGCACGCTCACCACGCGGACGCGCGCGCCGTACTTCTCGCCGAACATCGACACGGCGCCGGTCTTCTTCGCCTCCTCGATGGGCAGCTCTTTGGTCGTGGCGTCCTTGTTCTCGCGGATCATGCGGTTCACGCGGCGCTCGATCTTGGCGAGCTCCTCGGGCGTGACGGGCGCGAAGTGCGAGAAGTCGAAGCGCAGCAAGTCCGGCGCGACCACCGAGCCGGCCTGCTTCACGTGCTCGCCGAGGATCTCCTTCAGCGCGCGGTGCAGGAGGTGGGTCGCGGAGTGGTTCGCGCGGATCTGCGTGCGGCGCGTGTCGTCGACCTCGAGCTCGTAGCTCTTGCCGACCTCGAAGTTGCCGCTCTTGATCTTCGCGCTGTGCACGACGAGGCCGTGCACGGGCTTCTGCGCGTCCTCGACGATGGCCTCGGCGTCGCCGCCGTGCACGCGGCCGGTGTCGCCGACCTGGCCGCCGCTCTCGCCGTAGAACGGGGTGGCGTCGAACACGAGCTCCACGGTCTCGCCGGCCTTCGCGGCCTGCACTTCGGATCCGCCGCGGATCAGCGCGATGAGCTTGCCCTTCGCGCTCGGGCCCTCGTAGCCCTTGAAGGCCGAGTCGCCCACGCGCTGCTGGACCTTGAAGTACACGTCGCTGATCTTCTCGCCCTGGCCCTTGAATTCGGAGGTGCCCTTGGCCTCGGCCTGCTTGGCCTTGAAGCCGTCGAGGTCGATCTCGAAGCCGTTCTCGCGCGCCACCTGGCCGGTGACGTCGGGCGGGAAGCCGTGCGTGTCGTAGAGGTAGAAGACGGTCTCGCCGAGGATGGTCTTGCGCGCGTCCTTGGAGAGGTGGGCCATCTCCTCGTGCAGCATCTTCAGGCCCTTCTCCAGCGTCTTGCGGAAGCTCGTCTCCTCGTTCTTGCAAGCCTCGACGATCAGCGAGCGCTGGTCGCGCAGCTCCGGGTACGCCGCGCCCATCAGCTCGATGACCTTGTCCGCGGTCTTGAAGAGAAACAGATCGGTCAAGCCCAGGTGCTGCGAACCGTAGCGGATGGCGCGGCGCATGATGCTGCGCAGGGTGGAGCCGCGGCCTTCGTTCGAGGGCAGCACGCCGTCGGCGATGAGGAACGCGGCCGCGCGCGAGTGATCGGCGATCACGCGCATGGCGATGTCCGCGGGCCCGCCGGCGCCGTACTTCTTGCCGCCCAGCTCGCCCGCGTAGCTGCAGATGGCCTTGAGCAGATCCGTGTCGTAGTTGGTCGCCACGCCCTGGACGACGCTCGAGAGGCGCTCCAGTCCGGCGCCGGTGTCGATCGACGGCTTGGGCAAGGGCAGCAGCGGGCCGTCCTTCTCCTTCACCTCGAACTGCATGAACACCAGGTTCCAGAGCTCCATCCACGAGTCGGAGTCGGCGATGGCGTTGTCGACGAAGAACTTCTTGGCGTGCGCGTCGATGAAGGCGCGATCGGTCTCGGTGCCGCGGAAGATGTGGATCTCGCTGCACGGGCCGCAGGGGCCGGTGTCGCCCATGGCCCAGAAGTTGTCCTTCTTGCCCAGGCGGAAGATGCGCTCGGGCCGCACGCCCTGCGCCTTCCAGAATTCTTCGGCCTCGGTGTCGGCGGGGATGTTGCCCTCGCCCTGGAAGATGGTGACCGCGAGCTTGTCCACGGGCAGGCCGAGCCACTGCGGCGAGGTGATGAACTCCCAGGCGTAGGCCACGGCGTCCTTCTTGAAGTAGTCGCCGAAGGAGAAGTTGCCGAGCATCTCGAAGAACGTGTGGTGGCGCGCGGTGTGGCCCACGTTGTCGAGGTCGTTGTGCTTGCCGCCGGCGCGCACGCACTTCTGCGAGCTCGCGGCGCGGGAGTAGTCGCGCTTCTCGCGGCCGGTAAAGACGTCCTTGAACTGGTTCATGCCCGCGTTGGTGAAGAGCAGCGTGGGGTCGTTCTGGGGGACGAGCGGGCTCGAGCTCACGCGGGTGTGGCCCTTGCTCTCGAAGAAGCGCAGGAAGCCTTCGCGGATCTCGGCGGCGGTGCGGATGGACATGGTGCGTGTTCCTTAGCAGCGGCGCCCTTCCATAGCATGTGCGCCCGCCTGAGTGACTGGTGGCTGGTGGCCGGTGGCTGGCAGCGGAAACGAGCCGGTCTTCCATCTTTGGCGCGCGTGGCGAGCGGAAGCTGACCGGGCGCTCTTCGAACGAGCCACCAGCCATCAGCCACCAGCCACTTGGCCGCTTGCCCTCTTCAGGGTTCGCGCCTGACATCCGACGCGCTGCTATCGTGTGCGCGCATGCTCTTCGAACTCGTCCGGCTCCTGCGCGATCACCAGGAGAGCTACGTCGACCGCCTGGTGAGCCGCATCGCCTCGGCGCTCCCTGCCTACGCGCGCATGGAGGGCGTGGAGCTCCGCGAGAGCGTGGCCGGCTTCACCGCGGAGCTCATCCAGGCGGTCGAGACCGGCGACGCCGGCAAGCTCACCCAGCGCCTCATCGAGAACTCGCAGTCCCGGGTGAACCAGGGCTTGAGCCTGGCGGAGTACATGCGCGCCCTCTTCCTCGCGCCCGGCGTGTGCCGGGAGATGCTCCGCGAGATCGGCCCCAAGAATGACCCCAACGCGGCCAAGGCCTTCAGCGCGCTGGAGGAGAAGCTGCACGAGATCACCGCGCTGGCCGCCGACATCTACACCGAGACCGCCGCCCGCCAGCTCCGCGCCAAGAACCTGGAGCTCAACCGGCTCAACCAGGCGCTGGAGGCGCGCGAGAAGGCGCTCCAGGCCGAGGGCGTGAAGGTGAGCCGCGCCCTGGCCTCGGCCAACGAGTTCAACTCGCGGGTGATCCAGAGCCTGTCCTCGGGCGTGCTGGTGGTCGACCACGCCACCCGCAAGCTCACCCTCTACAGCCAGCGCATGGAGGGCATCTTCGACCTCCCCGCCGAGGAGGTGCTCGGCAAGGAGGGGCCCGAGGCGTTCGCGCGCATCAAGGGCATCGACCACGCGCTGATCATCAAGACCGTGCAGGCCACCGGTCGCTTTCCGCTCACCAAGCTGAGCCTCACCAGCGCCCAGGGTCGCAAGCGCACCGTGTTCGTGCGCGCCCAGCGCATGTACGGGCCCGACGGAGAGATCGAAGGAACGGTCTTCGTGGCCGATGACGTGACCGAGCGCGAGCTGCTCATCGACAGCTTCAGCCGCTACGTCTCCCGCGACCTGGTGACGCGCCTCTTGAGCCGCTCGGGGGAGCCGCTCGGCCTGGAGGGCGAGCGGCGCACCTGCACCGTGCTCTTCGCCGACATCCGCGGGTTCACCGGCATCGCCGAGCACTTGCCGCCCGAGGCGCTGCACCGGCTGCTCAACGATTATTTGCACGTGATGGTGGAGAGCATCGTCGAGCAGGGTGGGTTCATCGACAAGTTCGTGGGCGACAAGGTCATGGCGCTCTTCACCGGGCCTCGCAGCGACGCCGACTCGGCCCATGCGGCCATCGAGGCGGCGCGGGCCATCCTGGTGCGCATCGCCGCGCAGAACGCGTCGCGCGTGGGCGGGGGCGAGCGGCCCATCGAGGTGGGCATCGGCATCAACACCGGCCCGGTGGTGGTGGGCAACGTGGGCGACGAGGCGCGCATGGACTTCACCGCCATCGGCGACGCGGTGAACGTGGCCGACCGGCTGCAGTCGCTGGCCAAGGGCGCGGAGATCCTGGTGGGCGGCATGACCGCCTCGCTGGTGCAGGGCAAGGTGGCGTTCGAGGACCGCGGCGCGCAGCAGGTGAAGGGCCGGGCCGCGCCGGTGCCCGTGCACGCCGTGCGGCCGCAGGTCGGGGGCTGACCCGAGGACCCACGGGTCGCGCTCGAGGACCCACGGGGCGCAGTTGACGACCCATGGTGCGCGCTTGAGGACCCACGGGGCGCAGTTGACGACCCATGGGTCGCGCTCGAGGAGGTGCGGGTCGCGTTCGACGCCCACGGGGGCACAGAAGAGAGACCCGGTGTCGCGGAAGAGTGACAGGTCGTCTAGGATGCTTGCCATGCCCAAGAAGCCTGCCGCCGCGGCCCCCGTGCTCGATCCGCCGAGCCTCATCGAGCGCGCCCGGCTGGCGCTCCACCTGGACAAGCGGGAGCTCGCCAAGGCGCTGGGGATGTCGCCGCGCACCGTGTACCGCTGGAAGGCGCGCATGGCCTGGCCGCGCAAGGAGACGCTGCGAGAGCTGGCGGTGAAGCTGCACCCGGTGGATCCCGCGCTCGCGTCGGACCTCGCCGTGGCGGGGGGAACCACCAGCGCCGCCATGGGGCTGATGGACCGGGTGAAGGTGGCGCCGGGCGCGCTGGCCGCGGAGTCGGTGGTGGGCGCGGCCGCCGACGTGCTCGGCTTGCCGCCCAAGGGGGTGCGGCCCGCGGTGGTGGCGGCGCTGCACCGGGCGCAGGCGCTGGGGGTGTCGGTGGAGGCGCTGCTCGCGGCGCTGGAGCAGCCATGAGCAACTACTGGTGGTGGCTCATCCTCACGCAGGTGACGGGCAACCCGCTGCTGGCGCTGGTGCTGCTCTTCGCCGGCGGCTGGGCGCTGGACCAGTTCACCTTCGGCATCCTGCCCAGCCCGCTGCGCGCGTGGCGGCGCTTCGAGCGCACCGGCAAGCTCCAGCGCGAGCTCGCGAACAATCCTTCGAACCGCAGGGCGCGCTTCGAGCTCGCGGATCTGCTGTGCGATCAGCGTCGCTTCGGCAAGGCGCTGGAGGTGCTCAAGCCCAACGTGGCTGCGGGCGACGACGATGCGGCGACCATGTACCTGATGGGCGTGGCCGCGTATGGCTCGGGCCATCCGAAGGAAGCGGAGACGTTCCTCGGCGAGGCGCAGGCGTCCGATGCCGAGTACCGCATGGGCGCCATCTTCCTGGAGCAGGGGCGGGGGCGGCTCGCCAACGGCGACGCCGCCGGTGCCAGGGCCGCGCTCGAGGAGCTGGTGAAGCGGCGCAAGGGCACGGTGCAGGGCCGGGTGCTCCTCGCGCGCGCGTGCGCGGCGCTCGGCGAGGGCGCGAAGGCGAGCGAGCTGCGCAAGCAGGCCTGGAGCGAGTACGCCAGCTCGCCGCGCTTTCAGCAGCGTCAGGAGCGCTGGTGGGCGTGGCGGCTGCAACCCTGGCGGCCGGTGCTGCTGGTGGTGGCCGCGGCAGGGCTCGCGTTCGGGATGTCGAAGCTCTCGCCGACGCTGAGCCGGATGGGTGGCCGCGGCGCGATGGGCTCGATCGGCGCGCTCGGTCGCGCGCGGGCGGCGATGCCCGGACCGGTGATGCGCGCCGCAGGGATGGACGCCGCCGAGCAGCAGCGCTTCCGAGAGGCCCTCGCGACGCCGAAGCACCCCGGCGGCGGGCCCATCGATCCCAAGCGCTTCGAGCGGCTGCCCGACGCAAACCTCGCCGGCACCTCGCAGCTCCGCGGCCGCTACGACCCCACGGACACGGATCCGGCGCATGCCCAGCGCATGATTCCCGGCGACATGCTCTGTCGCATCTGGGCCCGCTACGGCGCGCCCACCAAGCAGGACGGCCTCTTCGCGTACATGTTCCGCGACACCACCAACGGCGTGCAGTTCTCGGCCTACTCGGCGGGCAGCGGCCCGGCCTACGGCGCGGCGCTCTACGATCACGGCGCGCCCATCCCCGACGCGGCCCGCGCCCAGGCCGAGGCCTCGGTGGGCGCGTTCGACCAGCTCCTCGACGAGACGCCGCCCGTGGACTGCGAGTGGAAGTTCGAAGGCGACGAGGGCGCGTACCGCTCGGGCGTGAAGAACGGCGTGCCCTTCGCGGAGGATCTGTAGCGCTTCAGTGGCCCGCGTCGGATCCGGATCCGGATCCCGCGTCGACGACGGCCGGGACGGGGGCAGGCGCGGGCGCACCGGCATCGGCCACGTCGAGCGCGTCGAGGTGGACGCGCCACTGGCCCTCTTCGCGGACCATCCGTACCGTGCCCTGCTCGCCGCCGTCGGTGGTGATGCGGAGCAGCGCGCTGTTCTCGGCCTGCTGCACCACCTCCACGCTCGCGACCGCCGACGGGGTGAAGCCGCCCAGGCTCATCTGATCCGCCGCGTCTTCCGGGAACCCCTTGCCCGCGGCCCCGGCGGCGGCCTTGGCGCGGGCCAGGAGCGCGGCGCGGGTGGAGCTGTCGAAGGCGAGCATGAAGTCCTTGCTCGGTCGGCCTTCGCGCGCAGCCTCGGCCTGCGCCACGAACGCGCGATAGGCGGCCTCCGGCGTGGATGGCTGCTGCGGTTTGCAACCGGACACGAGCCAGAGCGCGACGAGTGCGAGAGCGAGCCGCATGCCCGAGTCGTAGTTGAGCGCGACCGGGCGCACAAGTGAGTTCCTGGTTCCTGGTTCCTCGTTCCGGGTTGGTTCACCCGTGCAATCCGCCAGGAACCAGCGACCAGGAACCAGGAACTACTCTTCGTGAAACGCGACTCGGTTTCGGCCGGCCTTCTTCGCGCGATAGAGGGCGTCATCCGCGGCGCGGAGCAGGCTCTCGTGGTCCTCGAGCTGGCGCGCCGGGTACCACGCGAGCCCGACCGAGCAGGTCACGCCCAGCGGCTCTTGATCCGCAATCTCCACCGGCGCGCCGGCCACCGCCGCGCGGATCCGCTCGCCCGCGCGCCGTCCCTCTTCCGGGCCCGTCTCCGGCAAGAGGGCGATGATCTCCTCGCCGCCGTAGCGCGCCACCAGATCCACGTCGCGCAACGTGGTGCGCACGCGCGCGGCGATTTCTTTCAGGACCTTGTCGCCGGCCGGGTGACCGCGGGTGTCGTTCACCTGCTTGAAGTGATCGAGGTCGATCATCATCAGCGCCAGCGGCGAGCGGTAGCGCTTGCTGCGCGAGAACTCCGCGTGGAAGCGCTCCTCGAAGTAGCGCCGGTTGAAGAGCTGGGTGAGCGGATCCAGCCGGCTGAGCATGGTGAGCTCGTTGGCCTGCCGCTGCAGCGTGGTCTGCGCCTGCTCCAGCTCGCGCACCTTGTTGGCCAGCTCGTCCTGCAGCGCCTTGAGGCGCAGCATGCTCTTCACCCGCGCCGCGAGCTCCGCCGTCTCGATGGGCTTCACCAGGTAGTCGTCGGCGCCGAGCTCCAAACCCTCGACCTTGCCGCTGCCCGCGCGCGCGGTCATGAGGATCACCGGGATGAAGCCGAAGCCGTTCTGGCCGGAGTTGGCCTTGATGATCCGGCAGGTCTCCACGCCGCCCAGGCCGGGCATCTCCACGTCCATGAGCACGAGGTCCGGGCGCTCGTCGCGGAGCTTCACCAGGGCGCTGCGGCCGTCGTGGGCCTCGACGAAGTTGTAGGGGCCGTTCGAGAGCCCCTCGCGCAGGAGCGTGAGGCTCGCGGGATCGTCGTCGACCAGCAGGAGCTTGCGCTGCGTCACCAGATCTCCCGACCCACCATCGGGCGCCACGGTTAAGTATCGCGCGCCCTCGACGCTTTGTCGCAAGGGGGCCTGGTTCCCCAGCGTCAACGGCCGTTAGCGCTCGAAGATGCGCCGCAGGTAGCGCTCGCGATCCAACAGGAAGTCGCGGGTGAGCGCGAAGTGCTCGGTCTGCTCGTACTCCACCTGCTCGATCCCCCGCTCGGAGAGCGAGTAGAGGAGCGCGCCCGGGTAGGCCATCAGGATCGGCGAGTGGGTGGCGATGATGAACTGCGAGCGCGCTTGAACCAGCGCGTGGATCCGCGCGAGCAGCGCGAGTTGGCGCTGGGGTGAGAGCGCGGCCTCGGGCTCGTCGAAGATGTAGAGGCCGTTGGGGCCGAGGCGGTGGTTGGCCATGGCCATGAACGATTCGCCGTGTGACTGCTCGTGCAGTGATTTCCCACCGTAGCTTCGCGTAGCCAGGTAGCCGTCCACCGCGGTGGCCACGTTGTAGAAGCTCTCGGCGCGGAGAAAGAAATCCGTCCGTGGTCGCTTGTACCCGCGCACCAGTCTCAGCGCGGTGTGCAACGAAGACTGCGACTCGCGCGTGGCGAAATGCATGTTGCGGCTCCCGCCCTCGGGGTTCATACCCGCCGCGACGGCGATCGCTTCGATCAGCGTCGACTTCCCGCTGCCGTTCTCGCCGATGAAGAACGTGATGTGCGGATCGAGCTTGAGCTTGTCGAGCTTGCGCAACGCCGGCAGCGAGAACGGGTACGCGTTCGGATCCGCGATGCGCTCTCGCAGCAGCTCGATGTGGCGGATGAAGACGGGGGAGGGAGCCAAAGTAGTTGGAGCCTAGATTCTCACCCTGTCACGAGCCGTGAAATCCGCGTTCAGCGCGTTAGTCTAAACAGGCTTGAAGTGGGGGAATCATGTCGCGTCCGGCAATCTTCGCGGAGCTCGAGCTCGACGCTGCGCTCGCGCAAGCCGCCTCGGAGAAGAAGCTGCTGCTCGTCGATGCCACCGCGAGCTGGTGCGGGCCGTGCAAGACGATGGATCGCACCACCTGGGTGGATCCGGCGGTGATCGATGCGCTGCGCGAGAAGGCGCTGGCGATCCAGATCGACGTCGATGCCAAGGCCGACGTCGCCAAGAAGCTCAACATCATGGCCATGCCCACCGTGATCGCGTTTCGCGACGGTGCGGAGATCGATCGCGTCGTGGGGTTGCACCCGCGCGATGAGCTGCTGGCGTGGCTCGACGGGCTCGCGCACGGCGAAACGTCCCTTCAGCGGCAACGCGCAGAAGTCGCGTCGAACCCCGGCGACATGCAGGAGCGCATGGCCCTGGCGCAGATGCTGGTCTCGGCAAACCAGCTCGACGAGGCAACGAAGGAGTACCTCTGGCTCTGGGAGCACATGCTCGAGCACGAACCGGCGATGAAAGGTGTACGGCGCTCGTTCCTGGTGATGGAGCTCTACGATCTGGCCGCGAAGCATCCTCCTGCCCGCGAGGCGCTGGCCAGAGTCCGCGACGCAGTGGCCCCGCGTGAACGCACGGCGCTTCGCGCCGAGGGCCTGGCCGACTGGTTCTCACTGAACGATGCCCTCGGCGAGAGAAGTCGAGGGCTGGAGTGGTTCGACGCCACTCGACCGAAGGCAGGCGATGACAAGCTTCTCGCGTGGCTGCTCGAGTCGCAGGTGGTGCCGATGTTGATCGAGGCGAACCGCTGGGCCGACGCGGGGGCGTTGTTCGCTCAGCCTCTGAAGACGCTCGAAGAGGCCGTGGCGTTGCTGAACCAGGCGGATCATATGCCGTCCGATACGCCGCCCGGGTTTCGCGAATTCGCAACGAAGAATCTGCGGGAAGTGGCGGGTCAGCTCGTCCGTGCACTTCGCGCCGCCCATCGCGACGAAGAGGCAAAGGCCGTCGCCGCCGAAGCTCGCAAGCTCGACGACTCCGCCGAGATGTCCGCCGCACTCGGCGACGCCGAGTCCGAGCCGGTGTGAGCTACTTCGGCGCCACCGCGTCGTACAGCGCGTCGATCATCTCCGTCTGCTCCGCGAGGTGCCCGTGCTGCGCCTCCACGTTCACGTACGCGCGCTTCTGCTGGCCGCAGTAAACCGAGAGCGATCCGTCATCGGTCGCGGGCTTGTCGCTCTGGAGCACCACGTTGAACCCGCGCGCCTTGAGCGCGTCGAAGTGCTTGCGCTCCGTCACCAGAAGGAAGTCGTTCGCGTTGCGCTTCGGATTCACGAAGACTTCGCCTGCTTCACCTGCGTCCGCGCCGCCGGGCTGGTAGCTGAGGATCGAGTAGCTCAGCTCCGGCGTGTTGTTGTGCAGCGCGATGAGCGGCCAGCCCGCGGGCGGATCCAGCTTGCCCAGCAGCGCCTTCGCGAACGCGGCCACTGCCGCCTCCGCATCCTTCGACGTCGCGCCGTACTTGTGCAGCGTCGCGGGCACGCCCCTGGCCGTGAAGATCCGATTCGGATCCGCGATGTACTTCGCGCTCGCGAGCTGAAACGTGATCAGCCGCGCGCCGGTGTGCTGCAGCTCCACCACGCGTCCGCCGCGCTTGGCGATGACCGCGAGCGCGGCGTCGACGGCCGTGTTCTCGTCGTCGTGCACGTTCACCATCAACGGCCCCGGCCCGGCGTCGTGCGAGACGAGCTTCACCGCGCGGTCGCCGAGCTCGAGCGCGGTCGTGTCGACCTTGGGAGCGGCCAGCAGCAGCAGGGCAATCAACGCGTGCATGGTGCGGAGCGTAACGCTTCACACTTCTTCATGCCCGCGCCAGACGAGCCACAACATGGCGGGGTTCAACTGGGTGCGTTCGCGCCGGAGCGGACGCCTTTCCAGGAGCTGAAAATGAAGAATCGAAACGTCCTCGTCGCCGCGCTGGGCGCGACGGCATTCGTGCTGCTGTGCGGTTTCTCGTGTGGCCGCCCGACGCCCGAGCGCGCCAAGCGCTACGTGGACATGCGCATCGATGACGCGCTCGAAGATCTGAAGGCCACGCCGGATCAGAAGACCAAGATCCACGGCATCGTCGATGGGCTCTTCCCCGAGGCGGTGTCGCTGTACCAGCAGCACAAGACGACACGCGTGGAGGTCACCAACATCCTCGCCGAGGACAAGGTCGACGCGCCGCGCCTCCACGCCATCGCCGACCAGCGCCTCGAGGCCTTCCGCGGCTTCTTGCACAAGGCCATCGACGGCGTGGTCGCCGCGCATGACGTGCTCAACCCCACCCAGCGCGCGGAGCTGGTGCAGAAGGCGCGCGAGCGGCAGAAGGAAGAGGAGTAACCCTCCCCCATCCCTTCCCCGTCTCGCGCGGGGAAGGGAGCTCATGGTTGTTAACGGATTGGTTTAGATCGCGGCGAAGCGCAGGTAGAACGCGTTCGCGATGCCGGTGAAGCGGATGCCCACGCGCGCGCGCACGGAGAGCCGCGGCTCGGCGGCGCGGGCCCAGGCCACCTGCCCGGTGAAGTCGAAGCGCTCGCCGTTCATCTCCAGCGCGCCGTGAACCGACGTCCCCGGCAAGAGCGCCCGCGCGAGCTCGACGCACAAGCCGCCGGGCGAGAGATCCTGCGTGAAGGTGCGCACGCCCTGAATCGACATCGGCAAGCGGCGGCGGGCCCGAGGGACGAAGCGCTTCTGGCTCATGTCCTCGATGCTAGCGGCGCCGATCGATCGCTCCAGTTTTCGACCCACCTCGAATGAGCCACGATCGGGCTCAATCTTCGACGTCCGGCTCCAGAAACTGCCACTTCACCTCCGGACATCGCGCCCGCATGCGGCTCTCCAGGCGGTTGTAGGCGTGCGCGAGCGCCGCGGCGTCGAGGCCGGGCTTGGCAAAGATCTTGGCGGCGATCATCACCTGCGCGGGCCCCTGCTGGACGGTGATCACCCGCAGCACCGGCCCGAGCTCCGGATCCGCGGCGGCCTCCTCGCGGAACGCGCGCTCGATGGCCGGATCCGCGCGCTCGCCCAGGAGCAGCGAGGTCACCTCGCGGGCCAGCACGCCGGCGATGAGGGTGAGCAGCACGCCGATGCCCAGGCTCCCCATCGCGTCCCAGCGCGGATCCCCGGTCACCACCGAGAGCCCCAGCGCGCCCAGCGCCAAGAGGAGCCCCACCACGTCGCCACCGTTCTCGGCGAAGAGCACCACCAGATCGGCGTCGGTGGTCTGGCGCAGGTACGTGAAGAAGCCCACCGCGCCCCGCCGGCGGTTCAGCTCGCGCGCCGCCTGGCCCAGCGAGAGCGCCTCGATCACCAGCGACACCAGCAGGATCACCACCGCCGCCGAGAGGTGCGAGAGCGGCTCCGGGTCATGGAGCTTCTCGAAGCCCTCGCGGATGCTGAACACGCCGCCGCCGAAGAAGAGCATCAGCGCGACCACGAAGCTCCAGAAGTAGGCGCTTCGCCCGTAGCCCATGGGGTGCGAGGCGCTGGGCGGCTTCTGCGCCTGGCGGGCGCCCACCAGGAGCAGCACCTGGTTCATGCAGTCGGCCGAGGAGTGGATGGCCTCGCCCAGCATGGATCCGGATCCGGTGACCACCGCCGCCGCCACCTTGGCGATGACGATGGCCACGTTCCCGGCCAGGGAGCCGAGCACCACCTTGAGTGAGCCGCCATGCTCCATGTGGCGTACGTTAGACCGGAACCCCGGCGATCGAGCGTTCGCCGCGCAACACGCCCCGAGGGTGGCAGGAAGGCGTGCGCCGTCGCGTCATGGTGTAAAGGACTTACATGTCCCCAGAAAGCGTGGGGGCGATCTTCGAGAAAGCCGGAAGATGGGCCTTCTCCTGGGTGTTCCAGCCTCGTATCCACTCGGCCGTTTCACGTTGTGCCCAAGGGCCTCATCTGGCACGTTGAAAGCACCCCATGGCGACCCGGCCCCAGCGGCCTGTCCTCGTGGTCGAGGACGACCCGGACATCCGCGATGCAACGGCCATCCTCCTCGAGGACGAGGGCTATCGCGTGGAGCAAGCCGAGAACGGCTTGCGAGCGCTCGAGCTCATCCGCGCCGGCAGCCTGCCCTCGCTCATCCTCCTGGACCTGATGATGCCGGTCATGGACGGGCACGAGTTCCTGGCCCAGCTCCGCTCGCTCGACGGCGAGGCCTCCAAGCTCCCGGTCGTGGTGATGACGGCCGCGCACAACCCGCTCGTGCCCGAGGCCAAGCAGGTCATCCGCAAGCCGTACTCGGTGGAGTCGCTGCTCGACGCGGTCGGCAAGCACGCCACGCCTTGAGCGCTGGCGGCTCGTTCGGCCAGACGAGCTAGCTTCGAACGCCCAGGCGCTGCACCGTCTCCAGGAGCTCGTCGAGCGGCGCGGGCTTCTTGAAGCACACGCTCGCGCCGGAGACGTCCTTGGCGTCGCTGCCGGAGACGACGACCACGGGCACCTTCGCGGTCGCGCCGGGCAGGGCGCGCAGGCGCTTCAGGAACTCGAAGCCGTCGAGGCGGGGCATCACCAGGTCGAGGATCACCAGGTCGAATGCGCCGCCGTCGAGCTGGAGAAGGGCCTGGGCGCCGTCGCGGGCGCCGTCGGCGCGAAAGCCATGGGCGCGGAGGAACGCGAGCATCACCTCGCGGGCGTCGTCGTGGTCATCCACCACCAGCACGTTGACGCGGGAAGCGGCCGGCCCGCCGTTCCGCTCGACATCGGACATCGAAACCTCCAGGCCCCAGACGTAGCGGCCTGGAGCGAACTCGTCAACGGCTTGCACCTGTGCGGCCCAGGCGGTCGACATGAAGGAATTCTCAAGCAGGGCGAGGTGGGAAACGTGCCGTTGCCGCGAGGGCCTGCGCGGGCACGAGCGGTGCTCACCCGCAGGTCAGGGTCTGGGTTAACGTGCGCCCCCTTCAACAAGGGCGTGTCGCATGTCGCTGCTTCCGGTGCTGGTGCTCGGACTCTCGCTGAACGCCGCGCCGGCGGCTCCGCCGCCTCGACAGCCGGCGCCCGCAGCCCTCCCTGACTTCGACGCCCTGACCGGCTACCCCGCGCTCGCCCACCCGCGCTCCGAGGGACTCTCGGATCGATCGCTGGTCCGTGCCGGCCGGCCGCTGGAGCTGGAGCCGCGCTTCGGGGTCCCGACCTTCGTCTGGGCCACGCCGACCGCAGACGTCGTCACGCCCCGGCAGGCAGGCGGCACCCCGGCGGCGGCGGCGCGCGCGGCGCTCTCGCGCTTCGCGAGCGTGTACGGGCTCTCGCAGGCGGACGTGGCCCGGGCGCGGGTGCTCGGCTTCCACGACCTGGGCCAGGGCGCGGTGGTCGTGCGCCTGGGCCAGGCGCCCGGCGGCGTGCCGCTCTTCAATGAAGAGCTCGCGGTGATCATGGACCACGAGCTGCGCACGGTGGCGCTCTCGGGCTACCTCACGCCGCTCGCGTCGATGCCGGCGCGCAAGCTCGCTGCGCAAGAAGCCACCGCGCGCGCGCTGGCGGCGATCGGGCATCCGGTGGACGCGTCGGCGCTCGCGGCGCACGCCCCCATGCAGCCCGGTGAGCTGGCCTTCTCGCTCTCGCGCGCGCCCGACGGCGCCGAGCTGCTCACGCCCGCTCGCGTGCGCGCGGTGACCTTCGCGCTGCCGGATGGCGTGGTGCCCGCGTGGCACGTGGAGCTCCTCGCTCAGCCCGCGACGCGCGCGCTGCACGAGGGCTACTCGGTCGTCGTGTCGGCGGTGGATGGTGCGCTGCTCTTCCGCCGCGGGCAGGTGCAGAGCGACGTGAACGCCTACCGCGTCTGGGCGCGCATGGATCTCGCCGACGGCGGCACCGGCTCGCCGCTCGACGGCCCCTACGGCGATGACCTCACGCCCAGCCCCAGCGCCGATGTGAACACGCCGTACCACCCGGATCCGATTCCCTCGGTGGTCACCCGACTGGATCACGGACCGACGCTGCTCAACGACCCCTGGCTCTCGAGCGGGGCCACCGAGACCGTGGGTAACAACGCCGACGCCTACGTCGACCTGCAGCCGCCCAACGGCTACTCGCCGCAGACCGGCGACTTCCGAGCGCGCGTGACCAGCCCGGCCACGTTCGATCGCGCCTACGACTTCACAATGGATCCGCAGGCCAACCAGACCCAGCAGATGGCCGCCATCACCCAGCTCTTCTACGACGTGAACTACTTCCACGACTGGTACTACGGCGTGGGCTTCGACGAGGCGCACGGCAACGCGCAGACGTCGAACTACGGCCGCGGCGGCGCCCAGGGTGACGCGCTGCATGCCGAGGCCCAGGACTACTCGGGCACGTCGAACTCGAACATGTACACCCCCAGCGACGGCGCCTCGCCGGTGATGCAGATGTACATCTGGACCGGTGAGGTCCTCACGACGTTGGACGTCAGCGCGCCGTCCACGGTCGCCGGCAGCTTCGTGGCCCAGGGCGCGAGCTTCGGCCCCCAGACCTACGACGTCACCGGCGCCATGGTCTCGCTCGACACCTCCAACCACGACGCCTGCAACGACCTCAGCGCCGCCGACGCCTCGGCCATCCACGGCAAGATCGCGCTCATCGATCGCGGCACGTGCACCTTCATCAGCAAGGTGGGCAAGGCGCAGGCGGCGGGTGCCATTGGCGTGGTGATCGTCCAGAACACCGCCGACGCGCCCTTCCAGATGGTGGACACCGACGCGACGATCACCATCCCCGCGCAGATGGTGTCGCGGCTCGACGGCGCCAACCTCCGCGTCGCGCACGGCGTGCAGGCGCACATGAGCCAGCTCGTGGACGTGAACCGCGACGGCGACCTCGACAACCAGATCGTCGCGCACGAGTGGGGCCACTACATCTCCAACCGCCTCATGCACGACGCCCAGGGCCTGGACACCAACATGTCCGGCGGCATGGGCGAGGGCTGGGCCGACTTCCACGCCATGCTCATGACCGTGAAGCCCGAGGACATCGCCGTGGCCGCCAACCCGGACTGGAGCGGCACCTACGCGCTCACCGGCTACGTCTCCGTCACGCTGGATCCGCTGCACGCCTTCTACTGGGGCATCCGCCGCGAGCCGTACTCGACGGACATGACCAAGAACGCGCTGACCTTCGCCTCCATCCAGGAGGGCTACCCGCTCACGGCCGTGCCCATGGCCTATGGCCAGAACGGCATCGGTAACTCCGAGGTGCACGCCACCGGCGAGGTGTGGTGCACCATGCTCTGGGAGGCCTACGCGTCGCTGTTGCGCCAGACGCCGGATCGCTACGACTTCCTCGAGGCGCAGACCCGCATGCGCACGTACCTGCTCGCGGCCTACCAGGCCACGCCGGTGTCGCCGACCTTCCTCGACGCGCGCGACGCGCTGGAGGCCGTGGTCTACGCCTCGGACGCGCAGGACTTCGTCGCCATCCAGGCGGCCTTCGCCAAGCGCGGCGCCGGCCTCCACGCCATCTCGCCCGACCGCTTCAGCCAGGACAACGTGGGCGTGGTGGAGGACTACGAGGCCGGCAACGACATGGCCGTGATCACCGCGAGCGTCGCCGACGACATCCACAGTTGCGACCACGACGGCGTGCTCGACGTGGGCGAGAGCGGCAACGTGACCGTGACCCTGCAGAACGTGGGCGGCGCGCCGCTGACGCAGACCACCGCGCGGGTGACCTCGTCGGATCCGGCGATCCACGTGGACTCGCCCGCAGTGCCCGTGCCCGCGACCTTCCCCTTCAACGCCACGCAGAGCTCCGCCACCGTGAAGATCCCCGTGACCCTCAGCGGCGCCAGCGGCGTGGCCGGCCTGGCCCTGGACATCACCCTGAGCGACCCGGCCCTCAACGGCGGCCAGACGGTGGTGCCCTTCGCCGCCACCGGCAACTTCGACGTGCTGCCCGCGTCGTCGACGACGGACACCGTGGAGTCGCCCACGCTCGCCTGGACGAGCACCGCCATCCCCGGCGCCGTCATCGAGAGCGACGGCCAGGGCCACAACCAGACCGTGCCGCTCGACACCAGCGTGGCCTGGACGCGCATCGCCAGCTCCGCGTCGAACCACCGCCTCTTCGGCGTGGACGACGACCAGCCCTCGATGCTGGAGCTCCTCTCGCCGCCGCTCGACGTGGGCAGCCGCCTGCGCGTCACGTTCGACGCGCGCTGGAAGCTGGAGGTCGACCAGACCGACCCCACCATCTCCTACGACGGCGCGGTGATGGAGCTCTCCAACGACGACGGCGGCTCCTGGACCGACGTGGGCAGCGACGCCAAGGTGGGCACGGCCAGCTTCTACGGCGGCGCGATCTTCGACCAGAGCGGGAACCTGCTCGGCGGGCGCCAGGGCATCGTCAGCAACAACCCGAGCTGGCCCGACACCGATCGCGTGACGCTCGACCTGGGCGACACCTACGCCGGCCAGACGGTGAAGGTGCGCTTCCTCATCGGCACCGACGCGGCGGCCTCGGCGTATGGCCTGGAGCTCGACAACCTCGACTTCCAGGGCATCACCAACACGCCCTTCGACGCGGTGGTGCCCGACCGCGGCATCTGCGAGGAGAACCCGCCGGTGGCGAAGATCGCCGCGCAGTCCACGGTGCGCAGCGGCCAGACCGCGTTCCTTGACGGCAGCGCCAGCGTGAGCACCCACGGCACGCCGCTCACCTTCCACTGGACGCAGCTCTCCGGTCCGCCGCTCACGCTGCAGGGCGACTCCACGACACACCTCTCCTTCGTGGCCCCGGACGTCGACGCGCCCACGCAGGTGGCGCTGCAGTTGGTGGTGAACGACGGCGCGTCGAACAGCCCGCCCGCCGCGGTGACCACGACCCTGCTGCACAGCCTGGGCGGCCCGCTGCCCGCGGCGCCGCCGAAGGAGTCGGCGCCGTCGTCCGGGTGCGGCTCGACGACGATGGACGTGTCGCTGCTCGCCCTGGCGGCTGCGATGGTGCTCGCGCGAAAGAAGCGCTGAGCCCAATCGCGGGCCGTGGGTCGTGGGTCGTCCGCGGGCGTCCGGGTGGACGCCTGCAAGCGCCGGCTACATCAGGTCGTCCTGATCCTGCTTGGGCGAGTGCGGCCACATCCAGTCGTCCGGGACGCTGCCGCCGCCCTGCTGCGCGTAGCCGATCCACTCGCGGTCGGCGCTGACCGGGCGGGAGCCGTCGGGCGCGGGCTCGCCCTGGTCCACCTTCTGGCGATCCGGCTGGGCCACGAACGGCACCAGCGGCGGGATCTTCACCGGCGGCGGACCGGCCGGCTTCGGCGCCGCAGCGGCCGGCGCACCGGCAGCGCCCGCAGGCTGACCTGCAGGAGCCGCCGCAGGCGCGGAGGCGCCCGTCTGCGGTGCGCCCGGACCCGAGCTCGCGGCCGCAGGCTGCGCCGGGTTGGACTTTGAAGTGTCGTCGGTCATCTGAAGTTCCGTGGCTGGTGGCTGGTGGGTTACGCCGCGTGGACACCGTAGATCGGGCCGAACTTCTTCCAAAGATATCTGAGGAACGGCTCCTCGGAGAGCTGCGCGCCCGTGACCCGCTGGACGAGCGGCTCCGCGTGCTCGATGTAGCCGTTCTTGTGCACGTTGTCGCGCAGCCAGTCGCGCAGCGGAATCAGGTTGCCGCGCTCCACCTCGGTCCAGAGCTTGGGCAGGGCCTTCTCCGCGGCCTCCATCCAGCACACGCTGTACAGGTTCCCGAGCGTGTACGTGGGGAAGTAGCCGAACTCGCCCCACGACCAGTGGATGTCCTGGAGCACGCCCACGCCGTCATCCGGCGGCACGATGCCCAGGTAGCTCTTCATCCGCTCGTTCCAGGCGCCGGGCAGATCCTTCGGCTTCAGGTCGCCGCGGATGAGCGCCAGCTCCAGCTCGAAGCGCAGCAGGATGTGCAGGTTGTAGGTCACCTCGTCCGCCTCGACGCGAATCAGGCTGGGCTGCACCAGGTTCACCGCGCCGTGCAGCTGCTCCGCGCTCACGCCCTCCAGCTCGCGGCCGAAGTGCTCGCGCAGCTTGGGCGCGTACGCACGCCAGAAGGGCAGGCTGCGGCCCACGAGGTTCTCCCAGAGCCGGCTCTGGCTCTCGTGCAGGCCCATGCTCGGCGCGCCCGTCGCGTACGTGCGGTGCAGCGCCGGGTCGAAGCCCTGCTCGTAGAGGCCGTGCCCGCCCTCGTGCAGCGCGCTGAAGACGGAGCTGAAGGGATCCGCCTCGTCGAAGCGGTTGGTGAGCCGCACGTCCCAGACGTTGGCGCCCGAGGAGAACGGGTGCGCGGACTTGTCCTGCCGGCCGGCCTCGAGGTCGAAGCCGATGGCCTCCAGGAGCTGCATCGAGAACTTCCACTGCTTGTCCACGCTCCACTTGCTCTTCTTCACGAAGCCCGCGTCGGGGCGCTTCTCCGCGTGGGCGATGGCCTTCACCAGCGGCACCAGCTTCTGGCGCAGGTTGGCGAAGAGCGGCTCCAGGCGCGCGGTGCTCATGCCCGGCTCGTAGCCTTGCAGGAGCGCGTCGTAGCGCTCGCCCGAGTGGCCCCAGAGGTCGGCCTGCTGCTGGCGGATCTTGAGCAGCCTCTCCACGAACGGCGCGAAGTCGGAGAACTTCTTCGCCGCGCGTGCGGCGCGCCAGGCCTCCACCGAGCGCGACTGCGTCTCGGCCAGCTCGCGCACCAGCCCCACCGGCAGCTTGGTGGCGCGGTTGCGCTCGAAGGTCAGGTTGCGGACCGACGCCTTCTGCGCGGCGTTGAGCGACGCATCGCCCGCGAGCGACTCGAGCAGCTCGTCCAGCCGCGGGCTGGAGAGCCGCTCGTGCAGGATGGCCTGCAGCGTGGCGGTCTGCTCGGCGCGCGAGTTGCCGGCCTTGGCGGGCATCACCGTCTCCTGGTCCCAGGAGAGCAGCCCGATCACGGAGGACAGATCCTTGAGCTCGGCCATACGCTCGGCGAGCTCGTTCCAGTTCTTGGACATCGATTGACCCGGCGAAAGAGTGCTGGCCGGGTTTTTATCACGCGTCAGCGCGGGGCGCCGCAGTCCAGCCAGGCCACGATGCGGGTCTGGGTGTTCGGATCCAACGGTTGGCCCTGGGGCATGAAGCCCGCGGCGATGGCCCCGCGGATGCTGCTCTCGTCGCCCTTCACCGTGGCGTAGTCGGTGAAGGCGCTGTGGCAGCTCGCGCAGTGGTCGCTGAAGAAGCCCTCGGCGAAGCCGCTCCAGGTATCGGTGCTGTTGCAGGTGGAGCCGGTGGTGCCGCTCGTACCGGTGGTGGATCCGGATCCGGTGCTGGTCTCGATCTCGTGCGGTGGCGGACCGCAGGCGCCCACAACCAACAGCGCGAGGACGAGGAGCCGCTTCATGCCCTGCGGAAGAGGCAAGGCCCGCGCCAGCATGCAACCCCTGGAAAGTGCGCGTCGGTCGAGCGTCGGATCGGGCGGATTTGGCGCCTGCCCTCAAATTGTCGACGTCAGTGATGCCTCGCGCGCCACGCGTCGACTTCGGCCAGCAGGGGCTTCTCTTCGGGCAGCTTGGCGAGCGAGTCGCGCGAGAGCTGCGCCAGCGACGCCGCGCGCTTGGGGTCGCCGCCGCTCTGCAGCAGCGCCTGCGCCAGCTCGAACTGCATCTGCGGCACCCAGCGCGGATAGACCGGCCGCTTGCGCGCGAGCTCCAGGGCGCGCTCCAGCGTCTCGCGGGCCTTCGCAGGCTGGCCCGCGGCCAGGTACGCCGCGCCGCCGGCCTGGAGGTACGCCACCCACGACGCGCTGTCGGGCTCGAGCTCGTGGCTCTCGATGGGCAGGAGCTGCTCGTAGTCCTTCACGGCCAGGTCGGGCTTGCCCTGCAGCCGGTGCACCTCGCAGGCGAAGCGGAGGATGTCGCCCATGTCCGGGAGCTTGTTGAAGCCGCCCTTCTCGGCCACCGCGAGCGACTGGTCAAGCCGCTTCTGCGCGTCGGCCGCCTTGCCCGCGGCCGCCAGGGCGCGCGCGGCCGAGGCCAGGGTGAGCGCGGTGTAGAGGTTGTCGCCGTGCTTGGCGGAGAGGGCGAGCACGTGATCGAGCGCAGCCTGGGCGTCGGCGGGGCGATCGAGGTCGGCCGCGTCCTCGGCGATGTTGAGCCAGACGATGCGGATGTTGTCGTCCTCGGGGCCGAACATGCGCTCCGAGATGGCGATGGCCTTGCGGTAGGTGACCATGCCCTCGTCGTAGCGGCCCACGCCGTCGAGGCCGGCGCCGTAGTTGTTGAGCGCGCGCACGGTCTGCGGCGCCTCCTCGCCGTAGATCTTCATGGTCAGCTCGGCGGCGCGCTGGTCGTGGGTGATGGCCTCGTCGGTGCGGCCGCTCCGGTCGTCGGCGATGGAGAGGCTGCGCTCCAGCTCCAGCGCGGCCAGGCTGTCGGTGCCGCCACGGGCCACGAGGAGCTTGGCCTGGGCGATGAGCGAGTCCACCTCGGCGGCGCTCTTGCCTCCGAGCCCGGCCACGGCCACGCGGCGGGCGGCGGCGCGCGCGGCGAGCTCGTCGGTGCGGGCCACCATGCCCAGCTCCAGCGCGCGATCGAACGAGGCCAGCGCCGGCCCGAACTGCGTGGAGTCCGACTGCGCGTCGCCGAGCGCGACCAGCACCTCGGCCTCCAACGGCTCATAGCCGAGCGCCTTCGCTTCTGCGGCGAGCGGGGTGAGCGCGGCCAGGGCGGCGGCAGGCTGACCCGCGGCCTGGAGCGCCTTGGCCGAGGCGAGCTTCACCTGGAGGTCTTTCACCTTGGGCAGCACGTCGGGCTCGGGCGGCTCCACCACCGCGAGGGCGCGCGCGTTCTGACACGCGGCCGCCTGGGGCAAAGACGTCGCCGCGCCGCTCGCTGCGCCCACCACCTCGGGCGTGGCGTGCGAAAAGAGCGAGACCACCGCGGCGAGATCCGTGCGCTGCCTGTTCAAGCAGTCGAGCCGCAGGTTCAGCGACGACTCGCTGTCCTTGTGCGTCTCGCGCGCGTCGTGGCAGGCCTGGGTGTAGGCCGCGACCCACTTGGCCGCGGTGCCATCCATGGCCTTCTCGGCGAAGCTCCAGGCGGTGTCCGCGCCGGTGGCGCCGGTCTTGGCGAAGGCGTCCTTGGCGGCCGCGCGCGCGCTCGCGTCCCAGACGCCTGCGAGCTGCGACGCCGGATCCGCGCAGACATCCGGCGGCCGATGCGCCACCAACCAGGCGATGGCGCCCACCAGCACGGCGATGGAGAACCCCATCGCGCCCGAGCGCAGCGCCCTCTTGCGGCGGATTGCGGGATCGTCGGCGAGGGCGGCGAGGAGCGCGGCCATGTCGGGCCAGCGCTTGTCGGGGTCGAACTCCAGCCCGCGCAGGAGGATCTTGCGAATCCACGCGGGCACCTCGACGCCCGGCGGCGGATCGCGAAGCTTCGGCGGCTTGCGCGGATCCGCCTTGCCCTTGAAGGGCCGCTCGCCGTACAGCGCCTCGTAGACGCTCACGCAGAAGCTGAACTGATCCGTGCGCGCGTCCACGGGCCCGGCGACGACCTGCTCCGGGGCCATGTACGCCGGCGTGCCCATGATGGTGCCGGTTCTCGTGAGCGGCGTGGCCAGCGCGCCGCCGTCGGAGGGGCTGTCGTCGGCGTCGAGGGCGAGGGCGCGGCGGAGCTCGGGCTCCTGCGAGTCCACGGCGCGCGCGAGGCCGAAGTCGGTCACGCGCGCCTGGCCCTCCTTGGGCAGGAGCACGTTGTCGGGCTTGAAGTCGCGGTGGATCATCCCCGCGGCGTGGGCGGCGATGAGCCCGCGGCCGGCCTCGGAGAAGACGCGCAACACCTCGCGCCACGGCTGCCGCTTGGAGCGCATCCAGATCTTCGCGGTGGAGCCTTCGACGAGCTCCATGGCCAGGAAGACCTTCTTGTCGTGAGTGCCGGCGTCGAACACGGACACCACGTTCGGGTGCTGCAGCCGCGCCATGGCCTGGGCTTCGCGCAGCAGGCGCGCGCGGCCCATCGATGGATCGCTCTCGTCGAAGACGACGTCCGGCCGCAGGAGCTTGATGGCCACGCGCCGATCGAGCTCGGGATCGTAGGCCTGGTACACCACGCCCATGCCGCCTTCGCCGAGCGTCTTGAGAATCAGATAGCGGCCCACCGCGTCGCCGCGGATGAGCGGGCTCGAAACCTCGGCCGGGCGCTCCGGCGGCAGCAGCTTCTCCGGCGGCCCGACGTTGGTGGCTTGGGTCTGGAGATCGCTGGCGCCGCGGAGGTCGGCGTCGCCGCGGAGCGCGGCCTCGAGCTCGCCCACGCGGTGCTGGCAGCGGGCGCAGGTCTTGAGGTGCGCGCGGACCTCGTCGGCGCGCTGGGGCGCCAGGCGCCCGGCGGAGAACGCCGCGAGCACCGGCTCGGGGGTGCAGCCCTCGGGAGGCATGGCTGCATGATACGCGCGATCGCCGAAATCTGGTGCTGGTGGCTGGTGGCTCGTCGCTGGCCAAATTCGATGGCTCTTGGAATCGACGCTCTGTAGAACCGGGGCCTCTACTCGCGAGGCCGCCGTGAAAGAGCTCGACGTCGAGCGCACGCAGGAGCTGCTCAACCGCATCATGGAGTTCGAGCTCGCGGGCGTGGTGCGCTACACGCACTACTCGCTGATGGTGGCCGGGCCGAACCGCATTCCGATCGTCGCGTTCATGAAGGCGCAGGCGAACGAGTCGCTGCTGCACGCGCAGACGGCCGGGGAGATCCTCACCGGGCTCGGCGGGCATCCCACGCTGCGCATCGCGGAGATCCCGGAGACGTACAAGCACTCGCTCAAGCACATCCTCGAGGAGAGCCTGGCCCACGAGCAGAGCGCGCTGGGCATCTACCAGCAGCTGCTCGACGTCGTCGAAGATCGCAGCGTGTACCTCGAGGAGTTCGCGCGCACCCAGATCGCCCAGGAGGAGCTGCACGGCCTCGAGGTGCGCAAGATGCTCCGCGACGTGGGCGTGAAGAGCCCGTTCGACGGCGGCGCGAAGAAGAAGGACAAGAAGCGGAAGAAGGACCGCGGCTGAACCCCTTTGGCCTTGTCGCCGGGAAGAATGCGACCGTTGGAGAGTTGCTGATTCCAACTCTCGACGGGTGCGCGCCGTGAGCGACCTTCAGTCCGAAGCAGTCCCCTGCCTGCGTTGCGGAGCATTCATCTCGGCACTCGACGGGATTGCCTTCTGCGCGAAGTGCCTAACGGATTCCAGGGCCCCTCGCCGGCCACCGATTCAAGAATGGCTTCGTTCGAATGTCGTCTGGAAGCCTCGCGAGGTGGCTGGGCGCCAATATGGAGGTCCGCTGGCGCTGCTGGTTGCTCTCGCCCTTCTCTTCAAGAGGCTCGATCCGCACCGCCACGCGTACGTACCGGTCGTGATGCCGTCTTCAACCGAGTTCGGATATGCGCTCGAGTACTCATTCGTTACCGTGATGTCATGGGTGGCGCTCGTGGCGCCTGCATGGTTCTTCGGCTTGAGGAACAGCGGCTATCGAGAGCTCCAGAACAAGCTCGAGGCAGAGTTGGGGCTCGCCATCGCCGCGCAGAGCAACGAAGTCTTGCTTGCGTACTGGAATCCAGCCCGTCGGAGCTTGCTGCGAGGTTTCGCGGGCGATGCTGGCGACATTGGTCTCGCCGTTCTCCAGCCCGCTGGATTGGCCTTCTTCGGGCGGTACGGCGCGAGGGTTGTGATTCGACGCACCCCGAACACGCGCGTGTTCGTCACGCGTGTGTTCACAGACTCGCCTCGATGGGTTACGTGCATCGAACGCGAGGGCAACCGACTGGATCACTTCGCTCCGATAGTTGGTCGGCTTCCCACGGAGCGAGACCGCGCCCAGCAACTGCTGCGCCACCTCGTCGGCCCGACCTAGCATTTCGGACCGCGAGGGCAGCAGAAACGAGAGGACCGGGAGCTTTCGCTCCCGGCCCTCTTCTCTGATTCAGGTTTGCCCAGTTGGGACCCGTGTCCGGGGTCCTAGCTCACCGATACCGAAGCTGGAGGCGTGGCACCGTTGGCCGCAGGAGGCGCGGGAGGCGCTGCGCCATTCCCCGCACCATTCAGCGGGGCGGTGGGAGGCACGACCACGTTGACCGAGCCGGCCGGGACGCTGGTCGTGGTGGCACTGGTCGTCGTGGCGCCATTCGCGGCCGCTGGCGGTGCCGCAACTGGCTTGGGCGTGGGCTTCCTCTTCAGGTGGTGGCGCGCCTGGTGGTCATGCGGCGTCGAGTCGGTGATGAACTTGCGGCAGTCCTGGATGAAGGACCGCAGCGCCGCGCGCGAGCTGTTGACCTGGTCGGTGCCCGCCTGGTGCTCGGCCTGCGCGCTCTTGGCGCCTCCCTGCGCCGCCGTGTACCGATCGGCCACCTTGGTCAACGCCTGGGCCAGGTGCTTCTCCTCCGTCGAGCCACCGCCCAGGGCGTGCACCGTGACCTGGGCATACGCGAGCGGGTCGGCCTTCTCGAAGCCCGTCTTGCGCGGAATGGCTGCGGCCCGCGTGGGATCGATGATGGCCACGATGGCGCGCACGCCATCACAGACGGCGCCGAGCATGCTCCCGAGGGTCCGCACATCCACCTTGGCGCCGCTGAGGTCGACGAGGGCAAAGCGATCCTCGGCGGCCTTGCAAGCGTTCACCAACGCCGCCATCTGGGTGTTGCGGGCAAGGGCGACCGCTGTGCCCACGGCCACCAGGCCCGCTCCGATCTGGCCGGCCTCGGCGTAGAGCTTGTCGCTGGGACCAGCCGGGAGCCTGGTCCTGCGGCTCGAGCTCTTGCGCGCCGAGCCCTTCAACAAGGTGCGGGCGGCTGCGGCCGACGCCTTGGGGCTGGCAACGGGGTTGATGATTGAGACGACTTCCTTCTTCTTCGATTTGCGGTTCGACATTGTGTGCTCCTTGGGTTTGTCCGTGACGATTCACGGCACGAGCACCGGTGGTTGCGACCGCCGTGCCACCGAAGGATCCCAAGAAGATTCAGCCGCTTGGCGCCTCATGCCCAAACGGGTTGACCGCGCGGCGATCGGGGGCGATCGCGCCGCGGACAGCCCAAACGGCATACGCCGAGTGCATCCTCGCGGTTCACCGGCAGCGCCATGCCTGCGATCGACGTGGGATGGCTCTGCCATGCACGCCAGGAGCGATTGCCGCGCCCGCGACCGTTGCCAAGGTCGACGATTGGCGACGCCCACGATTGCGTCGCCGAATTTCGGCGACGCAATCGTTGGAAGCGTCGTGAAGCCGAGTCGTAGGCGATGGAATCGCTGTGCCGCCGCGCTTCGGCCTTCAAAGAACGAAGTGAAGGGCAACAATGCTCGGCGGCTACTGCGCGAGGAATACGCTCACGCTGCTGCCGTCCGTGGAAACGATGTCCGGGAAGGCGTCGCCGTTGAGGGTACCCACAGCGACGCGCGGATCGTGTTGACCGCTGGTACCCGAGTAGTCGTGCTCGGGCGCGAAGCCGCCATCCGGAGCAGCCAGCAGCACCGAGACCTTGGCATCGAGGCCGTTGCCCATCACCAGGTCAGCGCGGCCGTCGCCGTCCAGGTCCTGGAGGATGATGCGGTTGGGGCTCAGGCCCGCAGCGTGCGTGACACCGCTCTGGAATGTGCCGTTGCCGTTGCCGAGGAACACCGCGACGCTGGGGGTAGAACCGAGGACGGTGGCGACGAGATCGAGGTTCCCATCTCCGTCGACATCACCTGCAGCGATCGAAGCCGACTCTCCCCCGAGGGTCGGGAGAGCGGAATCAAAGCCGCCGTCCCCGAAGCCAAGCAGCACGCTGACGCCACCGCTGACGCCGTACTGGCAGGCCGTGGCGACGTCGGGGACGCCGTCGTGGTTGAAGTCGCCGACCGCAAGGTCCAAAGGTCCCTGGGCCGTGCCGTAGGTTGCAGGCGGGGTCACCACGCCGCCATCGCCGCGTCCCATGAAGACCTCGAGAGCGCTGTTCGACGCGTCGATCGTGATGACGTCGAGATTGCCATCCCCGTCGAGATCCACCATCGCAACTCCACGAAGATCTGCGCCCGAGTACGCGGTCGCATACTCCACGTGTGCGGGGAATGCGCCCGTGCCGTCGTTCATCAAGATGCTGATTGCACCGAGGCCAGTGGTGCTGGCGACATCCGCCCGGCCGTCGCCGTTCAGATCTCCCACGGCCAAGGCGCTCGGGTTGTTCGGACCTGCCACGTCATACTGCAGGGGCGTCGTGAGATTGCCTTGGCCGTCACCGAGCAGAACGAGGAACTTCCCACCGCTGATGCCGGCGCCCAGCACGCCGACGTCGAGGTGACCATCGTGATCAAAGTCGGCCATCACGACGCTGACAGGCGTGGGATTGACCGAGAACGAGTTGAAGAGCGCAAACGTCCCCCCTGTGCCGCCCGTCGACGACCCGCTGCTGCTGCCCGACGAGCCCGTGCTGGAGCTCGAGGCCGCCGTCGTGCTGCTCGACGAGCCGCTGCTTCCGGTCGACGCCGCCGTCGTGCTGGAGCTGGAGGAGCCGCCCGTGGTCGTCCCCGCGGTGCTACCCGAGCTGCCGATCGTTGACGTGGACGCGCTCGATCCGCTGGTCGACATGGACGTGCTCGACGCGCCCGAGGATCCGCTCGTTGCCGCCGTGGAGGCGCCGCTGGAGCCGCTCGTCGAGGTCGATGCGGTGCTGCTCGCACTCGAGCCGCTGGTCGACGTCGACGCCGTGCTGCTCGCGCTCGAGCTGCTCGTGGTGCTGCCGCACTGGCAGGCGTTGTAGCCGGAGCCGTCGGCGTTGCACGACTGGCCGCCCTGGCAGCCGCCCTCGCCCACGCACGCGATCGACTGGCCCGGCGCGCAGACCCGACTGCCTGTCGTGCCCGAAGAAGAGCTGGTCGTCTTGGAGCTGCCACAGCCGACCACCATCAAGCCGAGCACCAACCCCACCGACACACGCATCGAGCGCACGAACCCCTCCAGGACCGACAATTCGGAAAAACGACCGAGCGCGTTCTAGCTCTTCGGCGCCCCGAGCGCATCCAGCATCGCCTCAGGCGTCGGACAGAACTGAATCATCCGCGCGTTGTGCGGCTTCACGAAACGCGTCTCGCTCAGGTGATCCAGCAGCGCCTTGAGCGGCTTCCAGAAGTCGAGCGTGTCGAGGAACGCGATGGGCTTCTCGTGCAGCCCCAGCGTGCGCCAGGTGATGATGTCGAAGGCCTCGTCGAGCGTGCCCAAACCGCCGGGGAGCACCGCGAACCCGTTCGCCAGCTCGGCCATGCGCGCCTTGCGCCGGTGCAGATCGCGCACCACCTCGAGCCGCGTGAGGTTTCGGTGCGCGATCTCCGCGTCCACGAGCACCTGGGGGATCACGCCGATCACCTCGCCGCCCGCTTCCACGCACGCGTCGGCCACCGCGCCCATCAGCCCAATCGACGAGCCGCCGTAGATGAGCCCCACGCGCCGGCTCGCCAGCGCCTGCCCGAGCACGCGGCCCGCCACCAGGATTCGCGGATCAATCTCGCTCGCAGAACCGCAGAAGACGGCGATGTTCATGCCGCCATTCTGGCCCAGAGCGCGCCGCGGTCACAGCGCTTCGAAGAGGCCGCGGAGCGAGTCGGCGGTGAGCCGTGAGATGGTGGTCACCTCGTCGGCGACCTTGGCCAGTTCTTCGATCGCGCGAGACGGCGGCGCGCCGCGCATCACGTTCTTCGAGCGCGGATCGTCGACCACCACGCCGTACACCGCGAAGTCGCGCTCCTTCTTCAGCTTGGCGAACTCGGTCACGAATGCGGGCGCCAGGTTCGCTTCGCCGTCGGTGATGAAGACGATGTCGCCGTGCTGGTAGCGGCTCTCGCTGATCGCATCGGCGGCTGCCTGAAGCGGCTTCTGGAAATCGGTCCCGCCGCCGGGAAAGCACTCCGCGAGTGAGACCACGCCGTTGAGATCCACCGGCCGTCGTCCACCGCCGGGCGCCTTCTTGGTGAGCTCGAAGGCCTGCACCGGCGCTTCCGGACCGCTGAACACCAGCGCGCGCGCGGGCCGATTCTGCCGCCGCGCGATCTCGACGAGCGCGAGCGTCACCGCCTTGCTCCACAGCTCGCGATCGCCCGACATGGATCCGGATCCGTCGAGGCAAACCACCAGCGGTCCGCGCCCGTGGCGATCGGTGCCGCGCAATTCGTACGCCTGCAGCTCGCCCTCGACGAAGCGCCGCAAGAAATCCAGTCGCCGCCGCGGATCGCCGAGCGCGCCCATCTCCGCAGGCAGCACGCGCGCGAGATCGCGACCGCGACCCACGCGATAGAGCTCTTCGCTGGCGCGCTCGCGGTTCTTCTTGCGCGCCGCACGCGCTTCGGCCCGGAACGCTCCGGCCAGCGCGGCAAGCTGCTCCAACTTCTTCGCGCCTCGAAGCTTCTCTGCGAGCTGCAACCGCGCGGCCGCGTCGCTCGGACCGTTCGCGCCCATGTTCCGCGCGAAAGATTGCGCGCGCTCGTCGTTCTCGGGCAGCTCTTGCGGCAGCCGCTCGGCGGTCTGGGTGAGCTCGCGGCCAAACTTGTCGGGCAGCTCGGATACGACTTTTTCGAGATCCTCGCCGAGCTCATCCTTGGCGTCCTCGGCGTCCTCGAGCTTCTCGCGGATCGAATCCGCGAGCGGCGAGTCCTGCGCTTCGGCTTCGTCGAGCGCGTCCTTCAGCGCGTCGGCGTCCTCTTCGGCCCTCGCGAGCGCCTGCGCGGTGAAGAGCTCTTCCTCGAGCAGCACCTCGCCGCCCTTGAGCAGCGCCAGCGCCCGCCGCGCGAGCGCGAGCGCGCCCTGCGCAGATCGCGAGAGATCCAGCGCGGTCTCTTCCTTCAGCTCGGCGAAGACCTCGGCCTCCACGAGCGCGCGCAGCACCTGTCGCGAGAGCAGCGTGGACTTCGGCGCTTGCGACTCGGGCACGACCTGCACCACGAGCTTGAACAGCGCGGCAAACAGATCCTCCACGAGCGCGTCGAAGTGCGGGAGCAGCCGCTTGCCGCGCGCCACCAGCTCGCCGAGATCACCCGCGAGCGCACGCTTCGCGCGCGACCAGGCCTCGCGGTCGTACGCGTCCGTGCGGACCAGGTTGTTCGACCGCTCCGCCACTCAGTGCCTCGGCTCGGCCACGGGCGAGCGGCCTTGCAGCAGCGCGCGCACCATCTTGCGGACCTCGTCGCGCGCGGCGGTCACGCGATCGCTCGCGCGTCCGCGCTCCTTCGCCGCATCGGCAATCAAGTCGATGCGCCGGGAGAGATCGTGCAGCTTCGACAGCGCTTCGGTCGCAGCCGCTTCCGGA
The DNA here is from genome assembly GCA_018266075.1 of Deltaproteobacteria bacterium. Lineage (GTDB taxonomy): Bacteria > Myxococcota > Myxococcia > Myxococcales > SZAS-1 > SZAS-1. The sequence goes on from JAFEBB010000003.1 coordinate 84,954, forward strand.
TCCACGTCGGCGTCGTTCTGCGCGTTCGCGGCGAACGCGGCCACCTCGCGCGCCTGGAAGAGGAGCTGCTGTGCATCCTCTTCGTGGCCCGTGAAGAGCCGCTCCAGCGCCGCCTCGACCTCGGCCTTCTCTCCCGGCTCGCGCCAGAGCACGTGCGCCAGGATGCCGAGATCCTGCGTCTCGCACGCGTCGCGGCCGTGCAGCAGCGCGCGCGCCTTCACGACGGACAGCGCCTGGCGATAGCGGCGATCCGAGGCGACGATGCCCTTCTCCGTCAGCGTCCGACGCAGCTCGAGCAGATCTCGCTTCACGCGCTCGGGCACGGTCACGTTCACCGCTTGCTTGCGCAGCGCGAGCAGATCGTCGAGCGCGAGCGTGGTCTCCGCGGGCTTGTCCTCGAGCGAGAGCATGCGCAGGAAGAGGAACTCTTCCTTGAGGTAGTCGACCTCGTAGCGGAGCAGGAAGCGATCGCTCAGGGCGAGCAGCTCGTCCTCTTCGGGCAGCTCATTCGTTGCGCCGACGAGCGAGAGCAGCGGCACGTTCACCGGCTTCTCGCCGTCGTGGAAGACGCGCTCGTTCATCACCGAGAGCAGCGTGTTCAAGATCGCCGAGCTGGCCTTGAAGACCTCGTCGAGGAACGCGACGTGCGCAGTGGGCAGCTTGCCGTCGGTCACGCGCGTGTAGCGATCGTGCTCGAGCGCCTTGAGCGACACCGGCCCGAAGAGCTCCTCCGGCGTGGTGAAGCGGGTGAGCAGCCACTGGAAGTAGCGCGCGCCCGTCACGCGCTTGCAGAGCTCGTGCGCCAGCTCGCTCTTGCCCGTTCCCGGCGGCCCGACGAGCAGCACGTGCTGGCCTGCGACCATCGCGCAGAGAAGGCCTTCAATGACGGCGTCGCGCTCGAAGAAGCGCGCGGACAGCTCTTTCTGCAGATTGGCCAGCGACGGAGTGGGGCTCATGGGTACTCGCAGAACGCGGTCTGTGGGCCGTCCGATTCCCGCTCGGCGACCTGCTCCGCGACCACCCCATTATGCCTCTGCCCCCTCGGCCGCGCTGAGAGTAGAGTCCGCGACATGACGAAGACCGCCCTTGCCCTCGCTGCGCTGCTCGTCCCGGCCATCGCGTTCGCCGACGAGCCCTCTGCCCAGGAGATCCTCAAGAAGGCCCGCGACCAGGGCGCGCTCAACCTGGTCGGCCTCAAGGCGGACCTCAAGCTCACCAACATCGAGCCCGACGGCAGCCAGAAAGTGCGCGAGCTCACCACGCAGTCGAAGACCATCGACGGGACCACCAAGACCATCTCGCGCTTCAAGAGCCCGCCCGACGTGGCCGGGGTGGCGTTGCTGACGATCAACGCCAAGGACGGCGGCGACGACGAGATCGCGCTCTACGCGCCCAAGGTCCGCCGCACGCGCAAGATCGCGCAGAGCTCGCGCAGCGAAGCGTTCATGGAGAGCGAGTTCAGCTACGCGGACTTCTCCGGCAGCTCGCTCGACGACGCCAAGCCCAAGCGGGATCCGGATCCGAAGGACTGCAAGTCCTGCTACCAGATCACCGCCACGCCGAAGGACTCGCCGTACGCCAAGGTCGAGGTGGAGATCGACAAGGGCAACTTCATGCCGCTGGTGGTGCGCTACTTCGACGCGCAGGGGCTGCTCAAGACGTACACGGTGAGCAAGTCGGAGCCGCGGGCGAACCGCAACATCGCCACCGAGTCGGTGATGGAGAACATGCGCACCCACCGCAAGAGCACGCTCTCGGTGGGCAACGTGGCCCCCGCCGACGCGCCGGACACCGCGTTCACCGAACGCGGCCTGGAGCGCGGGTGATCGCACCGCTGCTCGCGCTCGCGCTCGCGGCTGCCACGCCTGAGGTCGATGCCGGATCCGCGATGGTCGCGGACGCCGGGCTCGACGCCGGCGCGTTGGACGCGATCGCCGACGCGGGCGCGATGGAGGACGCCGGATCCGGATCCGACACGCTCGACGCAGGCGTGATTCCGCTCGTGGAGCAAGATGCGGGCTTCGAACAGGATGCGGGTCCCATCGCGACGAGCGTCGAGCCGCTGCCGCCGCCGCAAGCGATTCCGCTGCTCGATTTTTCGACGCCCACCAACTTCCGCTTCTCGGGTGAGTTCCGCAGCAAGCTGCTCATCGACACGAACTTCGAATCTCGGCCCGGCGAGCCGCTCGCGGAGAACGTGGCGGAGCTGCAGAGCTGGGTGAACTTCGGCGCGCAGGCCGACTTCGGCGATCACGCGCACGCGGTGGCCGAGGTGCGCATGCGGCACCGCGCGGTGGAGCAGCGCTCGCCGCCGGGCGAGTTCTTCTGGCTGCTCAACGGACAGAACCCCAAGGCCACGCTCGAGGTGTACGCGGGCGAGGCGTACGTGGACCTGTACACGCACTACGTCGATTTCCGGATTGGCAACCAGGTCCTCGCGTTCGGCGCGAATGCGACGGGCGCGCCTGCGGATGTGATGAACCCGCTCGACCTCCGCGAGGGCATCTTCTTCGCCGACGATCCCGCCGACGTGAAGCTGCCCGTGCCCGCGATTCGCGCGCGCGGAACCGTCTACGACTTCGACTGGATGGTCGCGTGGGCGCCGTTCTTCGTGCCCGATCGTTACGATCTCTACGGCCAGGACGAGGCGCTCATCCAGCCGGCGCTCGGCGCCGCCGTGCCCGCGCAGTCGCTGCTCACCGTGGCCCAGCAGGATCGCGCGCAGCAGCCGCTCATCGAGACCGATCGCCCGCTCGACACGCCCGAGAACGGCGACATCGGCCTGCGCGTCACGCACAAGCTCGGGCCCACCACGCTCGGCATCGACTACGTGATCAGCCGCGAGAAGATCCCCGAGGTGATCATCGATCCGGAGCTGGCGCGCTTCCTCGCCGAGGGCCCGGGCGCGAACTTCAGCGATCCCGCGACGGCCCTCTCGCTGCAGCAGCGCGTCGCTTCCGGCGAGCAGCTCCTGCACGGCAGCTTTCCGCGCTTCGCGGTCGGAGAAGTCGAAGGCTCGGCGCTCGTGGGGCCCGCGCAGATCGATGTCGACATTGCGCACTCGGCATCGCGGCTCTTCGTCGACAGCCACTTGAATCCCGTCTTTCATCCGCTGAGCACGGCCGAGGTCACCGCCGCCGACGCGCGCGGCACGCAGCTCACCCTCGCGGCGAGCGTGGTCGCGATCTGGATCCACGACATTCCGCAAGGCGAGCGCATCGTCATCCTCGATCGGCCTGGCACCGAGGACAGCGCGCACCAGACCATCGGCGGCTTCGTGGCGCTGCTCGTGGGTTACCGCACCTGGCAGAACAAGCTCGAAGGCGAGGCGCGCGGCTACCTGGATCCGCGGCAGGGCTCGTACGCAGTCGGCCTTCGCGGCGCGTGGAACGTGAACGACCGCGTGCACGTGCTCGCGGGCTACCAGCGCTTCCAGGGGCCCGCGGAGAGTCCGTTCGGCTACTTCCGTCGCAACGACGCGGCCTGGGGCGGGATCCGTCTGGATCTCTGATCAGTGCAGCGCCGCGAGCGCGCGCTGAACCTCGGCGTCGTGCGGCGCCAGCGCTTGGGCGACCTGCAGCATCTGCTTCGCGCCCGAAAGGTCGCCGCGAGCGCGCGCACAATCCGACTGGCCGAGCAAGACCTCGAGCGCGGCAGTTCCCCACGCAGCATGCGCGGCCTCGGGCGTGCTCCAGGGGCGATCTTTGCCGTCGCCGTCACGGATCTCGAGCGCGGCCGCACGATTCGCCGCGGCGCAGCCTTGATCCAACTGGCCTGCTTCAATCAGCTCGCGCGCCAGCCGCGCCGGAATGCTTCGATCGCCCGGCTGCAACGGCTCGGCGCGCTCCAGCATCCGCGCGGCCTCGAGCGGCTCGCCCAGCTCACCGAGCGTGTCGCCGAGCATCGCCAAGGCGAGTGGCGCCTCGGGCGCGAGCATCACCCGCGCGCGTGCGCGTCGAAGCGCGGACGGCTCCGTGAAGCGAACGGCGTCGAGCATCGAATCCGCCACGCGCTCGTAGCCCGGATACGCCTCGGGCAAGCGGAACACGAGCTCGTACACGGTGCTCCCACGCGGCACGAAGTACGCGCGCACCCGCGTGGCGCCGCTCTCGTCGCTCTCGTAGCGCGCGCGGAGCAACAGCGCGTCCCGGCCTGCGACCTGCGCCGGCACCAGCGGCTCCAGCGCGAGCTCGGAGATCTCGCCGCGCGCCTCGAGCGCCTTCAAGTCGTCGCGAACGAAGCCATCCACGTCGGACTGAAGCGGCACATCCGGCCCGAGCAGCTTCGGCGTCGCGGCAAACACCGCACGACCCAGCCCGGGCAGCGCGTTGTGGAACGCCAGCGGCGCCAAGCGCTCGACGCCTCGGCGCCAGGTCTGGGGCACCTGCACCGAGAGCCCGAACTCGTCGTCGCGAACCGGCGCGAGCGGCGGCAGCGCGGGCGCGAGCCAGCGTCCGCCCAGCCCGAGCAGCAGCAGCACCGCCACCAGCGGCACCGCGCGCGCCACGCTCGAGCCCCACGACGTCCGCCGCGAGAGCAGCAGTCGCGCCGGCAAGAGTCCCGCAGTCGCCGCGCCGAAGAGCAAGCCGCCCAGGTGACCCCAGTTGTCGACGCCAGGGCTCGTCCAGCCGATGTAGAGGAACACCAGGAAGAACGGGATGGCCGCTTCGCCGAGCAGCTGCCGGTAGCGTTTGGGCAGGATCTCTCGGTAGCGCAGGCCGAACACCACCGCCGCGCCCAGGCACCCAAACGCGATCCCCGACGCGCCCACGCTGATGGCGTCGCCCGCGAACGCGAGCGAGGTCAGCGTGCAGCCCAGTGCGCTCGCGAGCAGCAGGGCGAGGTAGTCGAGCGGGCGGTACGCGTTCTCCAGCGCGCCGCCCACGTTGAAGATCATGAAGACGTTGAAGCCGATGTGCACCCAGTCGCGGTGGATGAAGTTCGCGCTGAGCAGCCGCCAGGTCTCGCCCAGGTCGCCAATCAGCGGCAGGACCTTGGCGCCCCAGCGGACCATCGAGTCGGTGTCGATGGGGCCCTCGGCGCGCATCAATAGAAAGACCGCGAAGTTGATCGCGATCAGGCCCAGGGTCAGCCACGGCACGCGCGCCAGCGTGAAGCGCCGGGCGAAGGTGTGCTTCGCGGGGTGGAACAGCGCCCGGAACAGCTCCAGCTCGCTGGCCTTCACCCAGCGCGCGCCCTCCGGCGTGGGGAAGAACACCGGACAGTGCGGCGCCACCTCCCCCCGGCTGATCCGGCCCTCGAACTCCTCGAGGTCGAGGACCTCCTCGCCCGCGTCGGTGCGAATTCTGACCGTGGCTGCCACGCGCCAACCTTACCCGCCCTCCGGCGTAAACGCCCGATCACCCAGCTGAGTTCCTGGTTCCTGGCTCCTCGTTCCGGGTGGGTCGAGCGTCGCGCCGGCTGGGAACCAGCGACCGGAAACGAGAATCGAAACCCGCGCCATCCGCCAGTTGGCCGCGTGAAAGGGCACGCAATGATTGGGGGAAGTGGGCGTTCCAGCCCCGTTGAACAGGCGGGGGGCTTAGGCTAGCGTTTGACACGCAGCGAGCAGGAAAGCGCAGAGCCGCGAGGCGCGATGAAGCTCATCATCGAAGACGACGAGGGGCACAAGACCACGGTCCCCTTCGTGCGCGACGAGATCACCGTCGGCCGGGAAGAGGGCAACACCATCCGGCTCACGGAGCGCAATGTCTCGCGCCGGCACGCCCGCTTCTTCAAGAACGGCGGCGGCATCTACGTCGAGGATCTCAAGTCGTTCAACGGCATCAGGGTCAACGGCGACCGCATCGACGGCTCGGTGGGCCTCAAAGAGGGTGACCTCGTCCAGATCGGCGACTTCGACCTCGCCGTGCAGGGCGAGCAGGGCGCCACGCTGCCGCCCAACACCAGCGCCAACGGCCACCCCACGATCAATGGGCGTTCCAGCCAGCTCACGGATCAGATGCCGGCGCTCGACGTCGACACCGTGAACATGAAGGCGCCCACGGGCGAGATGGAGGTCGAGGCCGACCCCTCCAAGCCGGCGGTGCCGCGCACCGGCCGCGAGGCCACCTCCGTCATCCGCTCGCTGCCGGATCCGAGCGCGGCGCCATCCAACGTCGCCGCCGCGCCGGATGCGGTCGACGTGGCGCCCGACGAGGCCCCGCGCCTGGTGATCACCAGCACCGAGCTGGCCGGCCGCGAGTTCGCCTGCATCCGCAGCGTGCTCACCCTGGGCCGCGGCGACGAGTGCGACATCGTCATCAACCACCGCTCGCTCTCGCGCATGCACTGCCGGCTGGAGCGCGAAAACAGCGGGAGCTGGAAGGTCGTGGACCTGGGCTCGTCGAACCGCACCCAGGTGAACGGCGAGGAATACGCGGAGAGCGCGGTGCACTCGGGCGACGTCATCGGCCTGGGTCACGTGAAGCTGCGCTTCGTGGCCCCCGGCGAGGACTACACCTACGTCCCCGAGGGCGGCGGCAAGCGCTCCATGGTGCCGGTGTTCATCGGCGCGGCCATCGGCGCGCTGGCGCTGGGCGGCGGCACCGCCTGGTTCCTGATGCACGGGAAGAAGAAGCCGCCCGTCACCCCGCCCGACGCCGTGGCCACCACCGCCACGCCCGGCCAGGACCCGAACCAACCCAGCCTGCTGGGCAACACCGCGGGCAACGAGAAGCCCGAGCCCAAGCCGGAAGCCGTCAAGCCCGAGCCGAAGCCGGAGCCCAAGCCCGAGGTGGCCGCCAAGCCGGAGCCCAAGCCCGAGCCGAAGCCGGAGCCCAAGCCCGAGCCGGTGAAGCCCGAGCCCAAGCCCGACGTCGACCAGCAGAAGCTCCAGGTGGCGATGGCCGACGCGGACAACAGGCTCCGCAAGGGCGATCCCAAGGGCGCGCTGGCCGCGCTCGACAAGGTGAAGGAGTTCGGCGCCACCGAGCCGCGCTACGCGGACCTCGTGTCCAAGGCCCAGGCTGAAGACACCAACAAGGCCATCGTCGACGACTTCAAGGCCACCAAGCCGCCCACGGCCGAGAGCGTGAGCTCGCTGGGCCAGGTGACGGCGGACTCGGTCTTCTACTCCGAGGCCCACACGCTGATGCAGAAGTACGCCAAGCTGCTCAAGGCCCCCGCGGCCCCCAAGCCCAAGAAGGGCGGCAAGGCCGAGCCCGCGCCCGCCGCGCCGGTGCTTCAGGCCAGCGCCGAGGACGACAAGCAGAAGCGCGCCCTGGAGCTCTTGCACTCGGGCCAGGCGGCGCTGCGCAACGGCGACAACGAGCAGGCCTCGGCCATGCTCAAGAAGGCCGTGGAGCTGGATCCCTCGGCCGACAACCTGAATGCGCTGGCCGGCTGCAAGGCCCGCCAGGGCAATTTCCAGGAGGCGGCGACGTACTACCGCAAGTTCCTGGAGGTGGCGTCACCGAACGATCCGCGCGTGTCGACGATCCGCAAGGCGCTGCAGGATTACGACACCACCGGCAACCACTGAGAATCCACTTCGCAGCTCGAGCCTTTTGGAGGTTGCCGTGCAAGTTCGCGTGCTCGTCGTCGACGACGAGAAAGATCTCGTCGATTACCTCACGGTGATCCTCACCCGTGAAGGCTATGAGGTCGACGGCCTCACCGATCCCACGCAGGTGCTCTCGCGCCTGAAGGAGAAGGAGTACCACCTGGTGGTGCTCGACGTGGTGATGCCCAAGATGACCGGCACCGAGGTGCTGGCCGAGATCCGCAAGTTCGACTCGGACCTCGCGGTCATCGTGTGCACCGCGAACCCCTCGCTGGACACCGCGGTGCAGAGCCTGCGGCAGGCCGCGAGCGACTACGTGCGCAAGCCGTTCGACGCGCCCGAGTTCCTGGCCACCGTGCGCAACGTGCTCGCGCGCAAGGGCCTCTCCACGGATCCGGAAGCGGATCTGCACAAGGCCATTGGCAACACCATCCGAGAGTCGCGCAAGGGCAAGAACCTCACCCTCAAGCAGCTCGCGCGGCGCACGGGACTGAGCGTGTCGCTGCTGAGCCAGATCGAGCGCGCGGAGAGCTCGGCGTCGATCTCGTCGCTGTACCGCATCGCGCACGCGCTCGGCCTGCACATGGGCGAGCTGTTCGCGGATACGTAGCGCTCAAAGCCCGCGGAACTGCGGCGCGCGCTTCTCCAGAAACGCCTGGCGGCCCTCGCGCGCGTCCGCGCTGTCGAAGGACTCCCGGCGCAGCGCCGAGATCCCCACCTCGTCGATCGACGCGAGCAGGCTCTGCTCCAGCTCGCCAAAGATCCGCCGCATCCCTGAGACGGCCAGCGGCGCGTTCTGCGCCATCTGCTCGGCCAGCGCCCACGCGCGCGCCGACGCATCGGCGACGCTGGGCAACACCTCGTCGAGCAGCCCCAAGCGCAGCGCCTCGTCGGCCGGAATCGGTTCGCCGGTAAAGAACAGCCGGCGCGCCGCCGACGGCCCAAGCAGCGCCCAGAAGCGCGCCAGCCCGCGCGGCGCGTACACGATGCCCAGCTTCGCCGGCGGCATGCCCAGCTTCGAATTCGCGACCCCGATGCGCACGTCGCAGCGCGCGGCCAGCTCCAGCCCGCCGCCAAACGCGTGGCCATTCACCAGCGCCAGGATGGGAAACGGCGCGGCGTCGAGCTTCTGCAGCGTGGCCTCGAGCACGGCGTCGGGCAGCGCCGCCGAGCTGATGTCGGGCAGCGCGCCCAGGTCGTAGCCCGCGGAGAACGCGCGCTCGCCGTCGCCGCGAAGGATGAGCGCACGGACGCCGTCGCGCTCGGCCTGCTCGACGGCCTTGGCGAGCGCACGCAGCAGCTCGTCATTGAGCGCGTTGAGCTTGTCCGGACGCGAGAGGGTGAGCTCGCGCACGCGGCCCACATCGCGGACGAGGATTTGGGGCTCGGCCAAGCTGCTAGCCGATGACGGCGAGGACGTCGCCCTCGTTCACCGGCTGCGCTTCCTTGCACTTGATCTCGGCGATGGTGCCCGCGACCGGCGCCTCCACGGGCATCTCCATCTTCATCGACTCGAGGATGACGATCACATCACCCGCGGAGACCGCGTCGCCCACCTTCTTCTCGATCTTCCAGACGGTGCCGGTGATGTGCGCGGGGACGTCGGTGGCCATGGGCGCTCCAGGGGTCGAGTGGCGCCAAAGGATTTAGCAGGCCGCGCGCGCGACGCGGAGGAAAATGCGCCGGCTGCGGTACGCTCGGGCCATGCTCACCCGCGCGGTCAAGGAGAAGCTCGCCGACGACGTGCAGCTCTGGGTCAGCGACGGGCTGGTGTCCGCCAACGTCGCGACGGTCCTGCGCGAGCGCTACCAGGCCTCGGGCTTCGGGCTGGTCACGGTCATCAAGTACCTGGGCATCTCCGGCGGCGTGTTCTGCCTCTTCGGCGTGCTCGGGCTCATCAGCGCGGCCATCGGGAGCGCGGGCTTCGCGGGCGGGCTGGTGATGGCCGTCGGCGGCGCGCTGATGGCTGCGGGCTTGAAGCTCTCGCGCGACCTCAAGAACCGCTACGCCTTCTCCTCGCGCGCGGTGACCGCGGTGGGCGCGTTGGCGTTCGGCGGCGGCGTGGCGGTGATCTGCAAGACGCTCGACCTGCGCGACGAAGAGATGTTCGTGGTCACCGGCGGGATCGCGGTGCCGCTCTACGCGTTCCTCGCGTACCGCTTGAAGGATGGCTTCTTGCTGGTGCTCACCACGCTCGCGTTCTTTCACTGGGTCGGGAGCTGGGAGTCGATGTGGGGCCGCTCGACGTACGAGATGGAGGTCGACCAGCCCAAGCTCATGTGCCTGGTGGCGATCGCGGTGTTCGGGCTTGGCGCGTGGCACGAGCGGCACCCACAGCGCTTCCTGCGGTTCGGTGTGGTCTACCAGTCGATCGCGCTGGTGTACCTGAACCTCTCGCTGCTCATCCTGAGCATCAGCTGGCACCGCGACGACGCCCTGATCTGGATCCTCGTGTTCACCGCGGCGGCGCTCGCGCAGATCGTGCTCGGCGCGTTTCTGCACAACGCCATCCTCACGGGCTTCGGCGTCACGGCCGCGGCGCTGGACCTGTTCACGCGCTACTTCGAGAACTTCTGGGAGAAGATGTCGCTGGGCGCTTTTCTGGCGCTCGGTGGCGCGGTGCTCGTCGCGCTTGGGCTGGTGTTCGAGCGCGTGGCGCGGCCGCGCGAAGGGGCGACGCTGCCATGAGCACGCGCCTGAACCGCGCCATCCGCGGCGAGCTGCATCGCTTGGTGGCGCTGAAGATCCTCAACTTCGAGGAACTGCAGAAGATCGCGCCGCGGTATCCGGTCACGGCCTGGAACCTCACCTCGCTGGTGCGCTGGTTCACCATCCTCGGCGCGGTGTGCTTCGGCGCGGGGCTGCTCATCCTGGTGCCGCAGGTGGTGAAGCTGCAGAACGCCGTCGACGTGGGGCTCGCGTTGGCGACGGCGGGCTTCGTCGCGGGCGGGCTGTGGCTGGAGCGGCGTCGCGGGCTGGCGAAGACCGGCGCGGCGCTGCAGCTGCTGGGGAGCTTCTCGCTTCAGGGCTTGATCGTGGCGCTGGCGATTCGCTTCTCGACGGGGAGCGACAACTGGCCGGCGCTGGTGGGCGTCTGCGCGGGCGCGACGGCGCTGCTGGCGTACGCGCTGGGCTCGCGGCTGGTGCTCATCCACGCGCTGGTGAATGCGTACACCGCGTTCGGCGGCGAGACCGGGTACATGTCGGGCTGGGGCGCGTACTGGATGAAGATGGACTACCCGACGCGCTTCCTCGCCGCCGGCCTGGTCGCGCTGGGGATGGGCTGGGTTCACGCGAGGTACGTGCCCGGCGTGCGCCAGGGCTTCTCGCGGGTGTACGCGCACTTTGGCTTGCTGGTGCTGAACCTGGCGCTGTGGTTCTTCTCGCTCTTCGGCTTCTACGACGGCCCCAGCTACAGCTGGTCGGAGCACGACGCGTCGCGATTGGTGTTCACGGCGCTCTGGCTGGCGCTCTCGCTGGCCGCGCTCTTCGGCGGATCGAAGTACGGCTTCCGGATGGCGCGGGGCTACGGGCTGACATTTTTGATCATCAATATCTATACTTTTTATTTTCAATTCATCGTCGCCAACAGCGGGGCGCTGTGGTTCATCCACATGCTCCTCGTGGGCGGGAGCATGGTCGGGCTGGGCGTGTGGCTGGAGCGGCGGTTCTCGTCGCGACGCGAGGCGAAGGCCGAGCCGCAGGTCGCGGGATGAAGCTGCGCGCGGCTGCGCTCATGTTGGCGCTGATGGGCTGCTCCCATGCGCCCAAGCCGCCGCCGGAAGAATTGAAGGGTCCACTGCTGCCCTGGCCGGTGCCAGATCTCGACATCGCCCGTGCTGTCGCGACCGGCGAGCCGCCGAGCTTTCTGCTCGAGTTCGTGAGCCCCGATGCGGCGTGGAGTATGTGCCCGCTGGATCCTCCGTCCGCGAAGCCAGTTGCCGATTCGCGTCGCACGCAGCCGAAGAATCACACTGGGCGTCGCGAGGTCTTCACGGTCAGCAAAGGGCTCACCCTCGCCCGCGCGACGCCTGCTGATCTCGAGGAATCCATCTATGACCGTGGGCGATCGATCAAGGTCACGCCGATTTGCGGGCGCAAAGATCGGGTCGCGTTCTCGGTGAGCACGTACAGGGGCATGGAGCCCGACACGGACTCCACGCTGGTGATGATCCGCGTGGGCGACAGTTGGATGCGAGAGTCGATGACGCACTCCACGCTCTCGTACTGAGCCCTACGGCTTGGCGTGCTTCTCGAGGAAGTGCGTGTCGAGCTCGCCGTCCTGGTACGAGCGCGAATTCAGGATGCGCTGGTGCAGGGGGATGTTCGTCTTGATGCCCACGACCTCGAACTTGCCCAGCGCCTCGAGCGCGCGAGAGATCGCCGCCGGACGGTCGCTGCCCCAGGCGATGAGCTTGGCGATCATCGGGTCGTAGTACGGCGTGACCGTGCCGCCCTGCTCGTAGCCGGAGTCCACGCGGACGCCGTCGAGCTCGGGCAGCTTGAACACGTTCAGCGGCCCGGGCGAGGGGAAGAACTTCACCGGATCCTCGGCGTAGATGCGCAGCTCGAGCGCTGCGCCCTGACGCTTCAGCTGGTCCTGGTGAACCGTGAGCTTCTCACCCGCGGCGATCTTGAGCTGCCAGGTGATGAGGTCCAGCCCGGTGACCTTCTCCGTCACCGGGTGCTCCACCTGCAGGCGCGCGTTCATCTCGATGAAGAAGAACTCGTCGCCCTGCACCAGGAACTCACACGTCCCGGCGTTCGCATAACCGAAGCTCTTCGCCGCCGTGACGGCCGCGGCGTACATCCGCTGGGCGAGGTCGGCGTTCTTGCCGTCGATGAACAGCGGCGACGGGCTCTCCTCGACGACCTTCTGGTGCCGGCGCTGGATGCTGCACTCGCGCTCGAAGCAGTGGATCAAGTTGCCGTGGCGATCGCCGAGGATCTGGACCTCCACGTGTCGCGGCGCGGGCAGGTAGCGCTCGAGGTACACGGCCTCGCGGCCGAACGCGCTCTTGGCGCGATCGCTCGCGGCGCGGAGCTGCTTCTCCAACTCGCCCACGTCCTTCGCGACCTGCATGCCGATGCCGCCGCCGCCGCCCGCGGCCTTGATGAGCACGGGATAGCCGATGCGCTCCGCCGCTTCCTGCGCGGCCTTGAGGTCGGACACGGTGCCGTCGGAGCCGGGCACGACCGGGACGCCGGCCGCGCTCACGAGCGCGCGCGCCTGCGACTTGTCCTTCATGCGCGCCATGGCCTCGACCGGCGGGCCAATGAAGGTGATGCCCGCTTCTTCGCACGCGCGGGCGAAGTTGCCGTTCTCGGAGAGGAAGCCGTAGCCCGGGTGCACGGCCTCGGCCTTGGCCTCTTTCGCCGCGGCGACGACCTTCTCGATGTTCAGGTACGAGTCGGCGGCCTGGGCCGTGCCGAGCCGGATGCGCTGGTCGCACTCGCGGACGAAGGGCAGCTTCTCGTCGGCGTCGGAGTACACGGCGACGGTCTCGATGCCGTTCTGGTGCGCGACCTGGTTGATCCGGCGCGCGATCTCGCCGCGGTTGGCGATGAGGATTTTCTTGAACATGGGCGTGCCTCCGGGTGCGACACGTTCTTGGTCGGCGCGCGCGACAAGTCAAGGGGCGTGGAGCCGCTAGATCTCCAGCTTGCGCAAGAACGCCGCGGCTTCCTCGGGCGGCGTGGGGTTGATGTGGAACCCCGAGCCCCACTCGAAGCCGGCCACCTGCGACAGCGCGGGCACGATCTCGAAGTGCCAGTGGTAGTGCGCCATCGGCTGCTCGCGGAGGGGCGCGGTGTGCAGCATGAAGTTGTACGCGGGCTTCTCCAGCGCGACGTCGAGCCGCTTCAACGTGTCGCGCACCAGCGCTGCCACGCCGCGCAAGGGCCCGCGCGAGGTCTCTTCGAAGTGCGAGTGGTGCTTGCGCGGCATCACCCAGGTCTCGAACGGCGAGCGCGCGGCCCAGGGCGCGAAGGCGATGGCCTCGTCGTTCTCGGCCACCACGCGCGCAGCCTCGCGGCGCTCCTGGGCCACGATGTCGCAGAACAGGCAGCGCTCGTGGGCCTCGAAGTGGCGCTTGGCGCTCTCGAGCTCATCGGCCACCACGGCCGGCAGAATCGGCAGCGCGATGAGCTGGCTGTGGCCGTGGTCGAGCGTGGCACCTGCCGGACGACCGCGGTTCTTGAAGACGAGGATGGAGCGAAAGCGGATGTCGCGGCGCAGGTCCTGGAAGCGATCTCGGAAGGCGGCGAGTACGGCCTCCACCTGATCCACGCTCTGGTCGCCGAGATCCGGCGCGTGGTTCGGCGACTCGACGATCACCTCGTGCGCGCCGATGCCGTGCATGCGGTCGTACAGGCCGGATCCCGATCGATCCAGATCGCCCTCGATCATCAACGCGGGGAAGCGGTTGGGCACCACGCGGACGGTCCAGCCGGGACCGTTGGGAGCGGAGCCGCCGGGGCGGTAGGCGAGGATCTCCGGCGGCGTGGCGCCCTCGTGGCCGGGGCAGAAGGGGCAGTAGCTTCCCGCGGGGGCGGGCGCGGCGCGCGGGATGTCGCTCGGCCGGTAGGCGCGGTCGGTGGCGATGATCACCCAGCGGCCCGAAAGCGGGTCGCGACGGAGCTCGGGCATGCGCTTCATCTTGGCAGAGCGGATCGACGCTGCGGAAGAAGCTTTGCTCGCCCCGGACACGCCGCTTGATCCAACTGGGCTTGCGCGAACGGGGGCGGCCGCGCAGAGAATGGAGGCCCGGCGTGCTGCCGGAAGCGAAGGAGCACTTTCATGAAGCGCATCGTGATGGCCGCGATTGTCGCGGCGAGCCTGATCCCTGCGGCGGTGGCGCTGGCCTGCGGCAAGGACTGCGGCTGCAACCACGACAAGATGGCCATGGCCGACCCCAAGGCCGACGCCGCCAAGCCCAACTTCAAGACGGCCACGGTGGACGAGGTGGCCAAGGCCGCCAAGGCCAAGAGCGCCGCGCTCTTCGACGCCAACACCGAGGAGTTCCGGGCCAAGAACGGCGTCATCCCCGGCGCCACGCTGCTCACTTCGGCCTCGGGCTACGACCTGGTGGTGCTGCCCAAGGACAAGGGCTCGAAGCTGGTCTTCTACTGCGCCAACACCAGGTGCACGGCCTCGCACGTGGCCGCCGGCCGCGCCATGGAGGCGGGCTACACCGACGTGAGCGTGATGACCGACGGCCTCATGGGCTGGAAGAGCGCCGGTCAGCCCACGTCGACGGTGCCGAAGAGCTAAACCGTTTGGTTAAGTAAATCCGGCGGCGGTGCGCGCGGCCTAACGGGCGGCGACGTTCACCGCCGTCGGCTTGCTCTCGGCGTGCACGGCCGGCTGGTAGTACAGATACGCGCTCGACGCCGGGGCCACTGCGCGCACCGGGAACTTCGCCCGCAGCCCGTAGCTCAACGTCAGCGCGCGTCCCGTCTGCAGCCGGTCCACGTAGAAGGTGAGCTGCTTGCCGTCGTTCGCGAACTTGGCGAGCTTGCCCATGGCCACGAGCTTCTCGAGGTCCGCAGGCACGGCCTCGAAGCCCGGCGGAATGGCGGCCTGGATGAGCACCATGCCGCTCGCGCCGGGGAGCTGGTAGGTCGCGGTGAGCTTGGCCTGGATGGTGTCGTCGACCTTGAGCTCGGCGTGGTCGTAGTCGAGGTCGAGCGCGAGCGCGGGCTTGGGCGGGGCCTCGCGCGGACGATATCCGGAGACCTCGAGCTGGTACGCGGCCGACGCATCGCCGTCGAAGCGCAGCTCCAGCGGCCCCGACGCGAGCAGATCCGTGAGATCCACGCGCTGAACGACGTCCGCCTGGTCCGGCGTGAACGTGACCGAACGCGTCCCGTGGCCGGTGGCGATCTTCAGCGTGCCGTGCGCCTCGGAGAGCCCGCTCTGGCCCGCGGCCTGGAGCAGCGCACGCAACGCGAGCACGGTGGCCTGGGTGCTGTTCCAGGTGCCGTGCGGATCGCGCGTGCCGAGCAGCCAGCGCAGGGCCTTCATCGCGGTGTCGGCGCGGTGGGTCTGCATGAGCGCGCTCGCGGCCAGCGCGGTGGTCTCCACGTCCGCGTCGCCGCCGCGCGCGTAGGTCACCGTGCCCGCGCCGGCGGGGAAGTAGAGCGCGCCCTTCTCGCCCTGCACCTGGCGCGTCACCAGTCGCTCCACCGCGCGGTCGGCCTGGTTGGGAGCGAGGTCCGCGAGCGCGTTGGCGATGAGCGCGAGGGTGTACGTGTCCTCGGCCTCGTCGAGGTGCGCCTGCAGATAGCGCGAGGCGCGATCGGTGGCGGTGCCGCGGTAGCCGCTCTCCGCCAGCGCCCAGGTGACGTACGCCGTGGTCGTGAGCCGGCCGCGGAAGCTGTCGCGGTAGAGGCCGTCGGAGAGGCTCTGGTGGTCCACGTCCCAGCTGCCGTCGTAGCCCTGGCGCGACACCAGCCACTCCTGCGTCCGGGAGATCACGGCCTCGTCGACGTCGAAGACCTGGGCCATGTCGTGGAACTCGAGCAGGCCGTAAGCGGTGAGCACCTGGTTCGCGGGCGCGCGGCCGAACCACTCGAAGCCGCCGCCCTGCACCTCGAACGAGAGCAGCCGCTGGTAGCCGGTGGTGAGGTACGTCTCGCCGCGCGCGAGGAGCTCGGGCGTGCCCTTCTTGTTGTCGCGCAGGTAGCGGACCACGAGCGCGTTCGGGTAGGTGGTGCTCGAGGTCTGCTCGAAGCAGCCCGAGGGCATGCGGAGCACGTTCTCCAGGCCGTCCATCACCGCGGAGAACGTCGACGGGTAGAGGCGCAGCTCGGCGCGGCTCGCGCCCGCGACGGCGTCCGGGGGAAGCGCGAGGCGCGCGAAGGCGCCGTGCTCGGCGATGCCGTTCTGCACCTGATCGAAGGCCACGCCCGCGGGACGCACCTCCACCTCGCGGCGGACGGCGTCTTTGCCGTGCGGCCCGATGGCGTAGACGGTGAGCCCCTGCTGCGGACCGAACTTGGTGGCTGTGAAGCGGTAGGAGATGCCCGCGACCTCGCCCGGCTTCAAGCTGAGCTTGTAGTCGCGCGGGGCGCTGGAGCTGAGCCAGTCGGCCTGCTCGATCTCCAGGGTCACGGTCTCGGGGTGGTCGAGGTAGTTGTGGACGGCCAGCGGGATCTCCACCTCGTCGCCCACGGTGAGCACCGGGGGCATGTCGATGTCGACGAAGAAGTCCTGGAACACCTGCAGCGCGGCCTGGCCCGTGCCGATGCGGCCGTCGGCGCTGCTCGCGGTGACGGCGGCGCGCCAGGTGGTGATCGAATCCGCTCCGGGGACTTCCACGGTCGCGTCGCCCTTCTCGTCGGTGACCACTTCCGGCGCCCAGAAGAGTGTCTCCGGGAAGTAGCTGCGCACGCGCACGGTCGACTTCGCTTCTTCGGTGAGCGGCGCGGGCGTCTCTTCCGGCGTGCCATCCACCGGCGTATTCGCGGTCGCGAGCGCGCCGATGCCGTTGCCGCCCTCGCCCGTGCCCTTGATGACCTGGATGGTCTGCTGCCGGCGCTGGCGGAGCTGCTCCACGGGCTTGGCGAGCATCTCCTCGTGCTGGGCGAGGTTGTCGGCGAAGTTCTGCGCGGGCGGCGTGGCTGCTGCGCCGACGGGTCCGTCGTCGGTGGCGTAGGCGGCGAAGTTGGTGACGTTGCGGTGGCCGTGGCTGTACGGCGCCTTGCCGGCGCCGGTCCTCATGTCGGCGGTTCCCGCGATGCTATCCACGCTGGCGCCGAACATCCTGCGGATGTTGTCGCCGAAGAGGGTGACCACCACGCAGAAGCAGATGAACAGCCCGCCGAAGTAGCCCACCAGTCGGCCGAAGCGGAACTCGCCGCCCGCGTTGGCATAGAGGAACCCGCCGCCCACGATCAGCGTGCCCAGGCCCATCAGCGCGCCGGTGGAGTGGTCCATCGTGTCGCTCATGAGGTCCGTGAGCACGAAGACCACGCCCGAGCCGAGCAGCAGCCAGCCGAACTTGTGGCGCACCATCGTCACCAGCAGCTTCTCCGCGAACATGCGCAGCACGCCCTCGAGCATCAGCCCGAGCATGAAGAGCCCCGCGAACCAGGCGGTGCCGGTGCGCTTGTCCTTGAAGGCCGCCAGGCCCGCGCGGCGCACGGCCAGCTCGTGGCCGTCGGTCTCGCCCAGCTCGCGCACCACCGGCGGCTGCTCGCTCGCGGAGAAGAGCAGATTCGCCGCCTGCTGCTGGTTCATCGAGGTGAAGACCGACGCCGGGTCCAAATTGAAGCGCGGCTTGCGCAGCTCCTCGGAGAGCGTGAGGAACGCGCGCAGCATGGCCGGGTCCTTGCTGGCGAGCGCGAACACGCTCTCATCCACGACGCTCAGTCCCAGCCCCGCGGCTTGCGGGTTGCCCTTCTCATCGGCCACGTGGAAGCGGAGCTTGGCGGTCTCGCCCGGCTTGTAGCTGGCGCGCTCCACTGCGACGTCGACCTTGAGGCCGCGCGGGTTCGACACGTAGACGATGCGGCGCGTGCGGAGCAGCTCGCCCTGGTCGCGCTCGTAGAGCTCGAGCGACACGGCGCCTGAAATCTCGGCAGGCAAGTCGAACGCGAAGTCTCCTTTGCCGGTGCGCAGATCCACGGTCTGGGTGAGCACGGTGCGGCCCTCGACGATCACGTCGAGGTAGGCCACGCGCAGCGCCGAGGTGCCCAGGGCGCTGCCCTTCACGGTCTCGCCGGCGGTGTAGAGGCTCTTCTCGGTGTGCAGCAGCGCGAAGCTCGGGCGATCCGCGAGCTCCAGGGTGCGCGAGACGCGCGAGCCATCCGGCGCGACGGCGGTCACGGACACATCGCGGCGGCCGGGGCGGGGCACGAACATGAGCTGGCCCACGCCGTCGTCGCCGGTGGTGGCGGTGTCGCCGGAGCCGTCGAGGGTGACCTGGGCCTTGGCCACCGGCTGGCCGTCCGGGTGCGCCACGAGGATCAACAAGCGATTGGGGACGCCCGGCGTGAGCGTGCCGTTCTCGGCCACCGCGGTCACGGCCAGGGCGCGCTCGGCCACGATGAGCTCGGCGTGCTTCTCGACCTCTTCGTTGGCGGTGTCGTGCGCGACGGCGGAGATCTGCAGCACCGCGTTGCCCTCGGCGAGCGCCGAGCCGGGCAGGGAGGGCGGCAGATCGAGCTTGAAGCTCGCGAGGCCATCGCCGTCGAGCTCGAGGTCCTGATGCGCCACGGGAATGAAGCGATCCACGAAGACGCCGGCCTCGAGGTTCACCTTGGCGTGGGCCACGGGCTTGCCGAAGAAGTACTTGGCGCGCACGTGGCCGGTGGCGGGCTGGCCGGGCCGGTTCCAGGGCTGGTCGAGCTCCACTTTCAACTCGAACTTGGGGAGGCTGTAGCGCGCCACCTGGACGTCGCTCTCGGAGCGCGTGTCGCCGAGCTCCGCCGCGACCTTGTAGCCGCCGAGGTTGAGCTCGTCGGCGAGCGGGAGGTCGAAGCTGGCCACGCCGAACGTGTCGACGGCCACCGCCTTCTTGAAGATGCGCGAGCCCTTGGGGTCGTAGACGCTGAAGGTGAGGCTCGCGTCGTGGGCGGGCTTCTGGCTGCCGGAGTCGAAGGCGAGGGCGCGGGCGTGGATGGTCTGGCCCGGCTGGTACATGGGCTTGTCGGTGGAGAGCTGGATCCGGAAGCTGCGCTTGAGCGTCACCGGGCTGAGGACGCTGGTGGAGTCGTCGCCGTCGAGCGCCTGCACCACGAGCTGGTACTTGCCCTCCGCCAGCCGGGGGACGTTGAGCTTGGCGGCCACCTGGCCCTGGGCATCGCTCTCGCCCACGAAGAGCGGGTCGGAGATGTTGCCGTTGGGATCCTTCAGGCTGACCTTCACTTTGCGGTTGGGCAGCGGCGTGTGGTCGGAGACGTCGAAGAGCGCCAGGCGCACCAGCGACATCGACTCCGGCGAGAGCTCGCCCGCGCCGAACACCTCGGCGCCCAGGCGAACTTGCAGATTGGAGATGTGCGCGTAGTAGCCCACGCAGGCGAGCAGGGCGCAGGCGGCGAGCGGGGTGAGCATGGGCCGGAAGAGCTTGCGCGGCGCACGGACGGCGAGCGCCTCCCGGGGCGGGAAGCGCGGCTCGCTCTTCTCGCGCTCGGGCATGCGCGCGCGGCGGGGCACGCTGCCGCCCCACTCGGCGTCGAGGGCGGAGAGGGTGTTGTCGGCGAGGTCGCGCGCGGGCTCCACGTCGGGCCAGTGGGCGAGCGAGGCGCGGCCGGCCTGCAGGCGCTCCAGCTCGGCCTTGCAGGTGGCGCAGCTGAGCAGGTGCTGGGCGACCTCGGCGCGATCGGCCGCGTCCAGCGCCTCGAGCTCGTAGTCGAGCAGCTTCTCTTGGCAGTGTTCGCAGTTCATGGTCAGGCCGATTCCAGCTGGAGGTCGGGGGCGCTGAGCTTCTTGCCCAGCGAGGACAGCGCGGCGTGCATGCGGCTCTTCACCGTGCCCAGGGGGATGTCGAGGGCCACCGCGATCTCCGGGTAGCTCAAGCCCTGGTACTGGAACAGGAGCACCACCTCGCGCTGCGCTTCGGAGAGGGACATCACCGCCGCGCGGACCACCTTTGCCCGCTGTTCGATCGCCGCGGCGGCCTCTGGGGTCGGGCCGCCGTGGGGGAGGTCGTCGCCGAGCTCTTCGGAGAGCGCGTGCGCGGCCTGGAAGCGGGCGGAGCGGACCTCGTCGCGGCAGAGGTTCACGGCGATGCGGTACAGCCAGGCCCTGACGCTGGGGTTGGGCCCGTCGGTGCGGAACGAGCCCAGAGAGCGGAGCGCGCGGAGAAAGGTGTCTTGGAAGAGCTCCTCGGCGAGGGCGCGCGCGTGCACGGTGCGGAGGATGAAGTTGAAGAGCGCGCGTTCATGCCGGCGGACGAGCACCGTGAAGGCCCGTCGCGCCGCGGCCGGTGAGGCCTGGGCCCGCGCCAGAAGGTCGAGGTCCGACAGCTCCTCCATGCGCCGCTCCTTCGAGCCTGCGGAGGCCCCCGCCCGGAGTCCGGGCAATGTCACGACCTCGCCGACGTCGGTCATGGTGCTTCAAACGGGCGAGGCCGGCGGTCGGTTCGGGGAGCTTAGCGCGGAAAAGTGGTTGGGCTGTGCGGGGTTGGATCCCATCGGATGAACGACCGATGGGGCATGATACGAATCGCGCTCGGCCGTCTTCAGGTCTTGCCCATGCCCGCGCATCCACGAGCCGTCCGAGCGGGTGTCGTGGCGATGTGCTTTGGCGGTTTCGTTGCGGGCATCAGCTCGATGCAGCTCGCGATGGTCGGCATGCAGCGACTGTTTCTTCGAGCGATGCCGCATCAGCCCGGCGACGAGTGGTTCCGGACGACGATGCAATCGATGGCCGAGTTGATGTCGATCTACATGCCCGCCTTCGTGGTGCTCGGCGCGACGATGCTCTGGCAGGGAAATCGGCTTCGCAAAGGCGCACGCGACGCTGCGAGCTGGCTGGTTGCCTTGGGGCTGGTGGCGATGGGCCTGGTTGCCGTCTACGGACGCGACTCGTACGCAGGGCCCATGCGGCTCTTCGAGCAAGGCCCGCGCAACCCGACGTTGCCGGTCGATCCGCACACGTGGTCGCTCATCAGCCTGGTGGGTGGAGGCGCGATGGCCTTCGCGCCGCTGCTGGCCGTGATCATCCTGGCCTGGCAGGCGCGCTCGGCCCCGCAAGAATCATCCGGGTGAGGTACTTCGGGTCTTCCAAGCAGAAAGTCATGTCGACGACGTGCACTTCACCATCACACCAGCTGAAAGAGGAGCAGGTCTTCAGCATCTCTCCTCGTGATTTCGAGAAAGAATCACACGTCACGCGCATTGGAGCTCGTTTGCGATGAAAGAACTGTGGAGACCGAGCAAGCGCGACCTGCGAAGTCCGATTCGCACCCGAGTGCATCCAGCTCGAATGCTCGTGACGATGATTCTGGCTTGTTTGGGATGTGCCCACGCCCCTGACTCGCAGCCCAACCCGATTGCCGGCCGCCCTGTCTACCCGCTCGCGTCGCTTCAACGGAGCGGATGCTTCGGCTCGTGTCCGGTCTACACGGTGGTCATCCGTTCGGATGGCACGGTGGATTGGGATGGGGTCGCCTTCGTAGACGTGAAGGGCCACGCGACGCGAACGCTTACAGCGAGCGACCTCGCAGTTCTCCGCGCAGCGTTCGATGAAGCCGGCTACTTCGAACTGAATGAGAACTACGCCTGCTTCGAGGCCACGGACAACCCGACAGCCACCGTCACTTTCGGCGACGGCAGGCGCGAAAAACAGATCAGGCATTACTACGGCTGCCGGTCGGCCAAGGGTCTCGACGTCATCACGCGTCTCGAGTCGCGCATCGACGAGATCGCAAAGACGTCACTCTGGATTGGCGACGCACCCAGGCTCGGGAAGCAATAGCGACGGCCCGAGGCCACGCCCCACCAAAGCGCCCGGTCGTCGGTCTGTCGATGGCAGACTTCCGCGAGTCGCTCGGGGCCCCCATGTCCACGCTCACCCTCCGCCGCTCCGGCAACGCGCTGCTCGTCATCGCGGTCACGCCCGAGCGCCGCACGCTCGGCCGCGACGGCTCGTGTGACCACCGCATCCCCGACGACGCCATCGCCCCCCGCCAGCTCGCGTTCGAGAAGCGGGGCGGCCTCGCGTTCCTCATCAACCTGGCCCCCGAGGGCACCCTGCTCGACGGCAACAAGGTCGTGAACGAGGCCGTGATGCGCGACGGCTCGGTGATCACCCTCGGCGCGATGACTGCGGTCTACAGCGCCAAGGCGCGCGACGCCTCGCTGGCGGCCACCATCGTCGACGGAGCGGGTGGAACGGCCGTGTTGCCGCGCGCCGGGGGCATTCCTCGAGGCGTGCGCCTCCAGCTCCGGATTCGCCGCCACGGCGTCGCCGACGCGCTTCGCCCCTGGGATGGCAGCGCGGTCACGATCGGTCGTGACCCGGGCTGCGAGCTCGTGCTCGCCGACGGGACGGTCTCGGAGCGCCACGCGCGGCTGCAGCGCGACGGCGAGGACGTCTTCGTCGAGGATCTCCGGAGCCGGAACCGCGTCTACGTCGAAGGGCGCGAGGTTCGGAACGCGCCCGTGAGGTTGGGCGAGACGATCCGCGTGGGCGAGACCGAGCTCGTCCTCGAGGACGCCGACGCGAAGGTCGCCGAGCCCGTGCTCCCGGGCATGGTGGGCGAGAGCGAGGCCATGCGCGAGGTCGCGCGCGTGGTCGGCAAGGTGGCCGGAACGGGCGCCAGCGTGGTCATCACCGGCGAGACCGGCACCGGCAAGGGTCAGCTCGCCCGATCGATCCACGATCTGAGCTCACGCGCCGACCTCCCGTTCGTGAAGGTCGACTGCGCGCGCGTGGAGCCCAGCCTCGCGGGCAGCGAGTTCTTCGGCCACGAGAGGGGCGCGTTCACCGGGGCCGACCGCGCGCGGGAGGGCGCCTTCGAGAACGCGAACGGCGGAACCATCTTCCTCGACGAGATCGGCGAGCTACCGCTCGTGCTCCAGGCCAAGCTCCTCACCGTGCTCCAGGACCGCGAGGTGAAGCGCGAGGGCGGCAACGAGGTGCGCGCCGTCGACGTCCGGGTGATCTGCGCCACCCACCGCGACCTCGAGGAGATGGTGAAGGCGGGCACGTTCCGCGAGGACCTCTGGTTCCGGCTGAGCACCATCGAGCTGGAGCTGCCGCCGCTGCGCGATCGCGGCGACGACCTTTGGCGGCTCGCGGAGAACTACCTCCGCTCGTTCGGGCCGGCGGGCACGAGGGTGACGCTGGGCGAGGGCGCGCGGGCGCGGCTCGCGCTGCACCCCTTCCGGGGCAACGTGCGCGAGCTGGAGCGGATCCTGGAGCGCGCGTTGATCCTGCGCGAGGGCGACACCATCGAAGAGGGCGACCTCTATCTGGACGACGAGCCGCCGAGCGTGCCGGAGGGGTTGCCCGCTGCGAAGCCGGGGACACTCACCCTTCACTCGGGGGCCAAGCTCGACGCGTACCTGCGAAGGATCGCCGAGTGGGTGTTGGAGCGACACGGCGGAAACAAGTCGGCTGCGGCGAGCGAGCTCGGCAAGACCCGGCACTACCTGCGGAAGCTGCTGGCGCTGGAGCGATAGCCGTCTGCGAGTCCAGAGCGGAGACGACGGCACGCTTCGAGCTCGATGCAGGGTCTGCAAGCGAGGCGAAGGCACGCGTCGAGGTCGATGCAGGGTCTGCAAGCGAGACGACGGCACGCGTCGAGGTCGATGCAGGGTCTGCAAGCGAGACGACGGCACGCTTCGAGGTCGATGCAGGGTCTGCAAGCGAGACGAAGGCACGCTTCGACCCCGATCCAGACCCTGCAGGGGCATCGCAGGCACCCGCGCAGGTCAACTGCCGTGACGTCTGCGCCGACAGCGCTTCGGGTCTGGTCTCAACGCGACCAGCTGGCGACGCGGTGCCCACGCTCCTGGGCATGCCGTGACCGTCGGCGCCCGGCGCGCACCAGGGTTCGCTGACTTCGGCCGGCTGGAGCGCTGGCACCGCGGTTGCTCAACGCCTGGGTGTGCGCGCCGACATCGACAGGTGGTCGCTGTCGTCGGCCACGAGTGCAGGTCACGCGCAGTCCAAGGAGCACGCCATGACGAACGAGACGAATGGAAACGATGCCGCTTCGCCGACGGATTCGGCCAACTCGAACAGCCCGAAGGAGGAGAACGTGAGCACCGCACCAGCCGATGTCCCCGCTGCCGTCGCGCCGAACGATTCGGCGGACCCCGCGCCCAAGGCGCCCGAGAACAAGACCCGGCCCGATCTCCTCTACGATCCCACCGGGATGAAGCGCGACGCGGCCGCGGTGCTCCGGAGGGCCGCGGGGAATACGCAGCCGCTCGTGGTGGCTCAGGTGAAGAGCGTCGAGGCCAGCGTGGCCAAGCTGCAGACGGCCACGGGCCCCGTCGCAGAGGCCGCGGGCGAGGTCGACAAGGCCGAGGAGGCCTACGCGCCCTTCGAGGCGGGCATCAAGAAGGCGATGCTGGTTCCCTCGGCGCTGCTGGTCCGGGTGCTGCCGGGCGGGCTCCAGTTCTACGCTCGGTGCCGGACCCGCGACGCGTGGACGACCGCCAGCAACGTCCTGGCGCAGCTCCCGGTGAGTCGGCTGGGGCTGTCGACGTCGGAGGTCGAGTCTGTCCAGCACGCGGTGCAGCTCGCCACGCCGGCGCGCCGGGCGCTCGAGGCCGCCCGGGCGGCGAAGAAGCCCGCGACGGTGGCCTACATGGCAGCGAAGCGGGAGCTGGCCCAGGCGCTCAAGGTGCTCCGGGCGCTGCTCGAGGCGCACCGGCTCAGCGGCGGGACGATGGTGACCGGGGCGACGCAGACGAGCGCGCCCGCGCCCAAGGCGCACGCGAAGCAGCGCAACGTGGCGGCTGCCTCGGACCTCAACGGGCGCGCGCCGCACCGTTAGGTTGAAGCAAACGTGATGAACCGAGCGGGGCGGGGCCGAGAGGCTCCGCCCCGAAGTTCTTCACCGACTCAATCCTCGTCGGGTTCCCCGGCCTTGGGGGCAGGCAGCCGTGGGATGAACCGCATCTTCCAACCAGCCGCCGTGAGACGGTCGTAGTCCGCGCGCGTGCCCGCGATGAGGATGTCTTCCGAGCCGATGCTCGACGCCGCGGCGGTGCCCTGCAGGTCGGCCGCCCCGACCGCGTCGAGCGTCTCCGGGTAGTGCTCCCAGGCGTCGTCGGGGAGCTTGGCGATCGCCGCGTTGGCCAAGGTGCTCGCCACCGACGAGACGCTCAGGAACTGGTGCGCATAGGCGCTCACCAGCTCGAAGCGCGCGCGAGAGAGCTCCTTGTCCGTCATGGGAGCCGCGCGCAGCGCTTCCAGCCCGGCGAGGAGCTGCTTCAGCGCTTCGTCCGCGCGGGGCGGATCCACGAAGGTGCTGACCTGGAGCTCGGCTCCGCCAAGGAGCGCCCTCGCGCCCACCGAGACGCCGTAGGTCAACCCCTCGCGCTCGCGCAGCTGGTGCTCGAGCCGCGCCTGGAGCCGGTTCTGGAGGAGGTCCAGCGTGCCTGGCTTGGGGAGCGCGGCGGCTGGAATGGCCACGCGCAGCAGGAGCCCCAGCTCGCTCGTCTTGGGCAGCTCCACGAACTGGATTCGTCGCTCGCTGGGAAGCGGGAGCTTGGTTGAAACGTCCGCGTCGGGCGCCGCGTCGCCGCCCGACCAGTGGCCGAGCCAGTCCTCGAGGAACGTCCAGAGCTCCGCGTCGGGCTTCACGTCGCCGACCAGGATCAAGGTCGCGTTCTCCGGGCGGGTGAGGGAGAGCCACCAGGCGTTGAGCTGGGAAGCGGTGGTCGTCGCCACGGCGTTGCGGTCGACCGCGGGTGGCTCCCACGGGGGCGGCTCGACCAGGTCCTGGGCATGCTCCGCGCGCCAGGAGAGCCGCTTGTCCAACCGCTGGCGTGCCTCGCGCGCCGGGCCCTGCTCGGGCGCGCCGATGTCGAGCCAGACGCGCGGGTGCAAGAGGAGGTTGGCCAGGTTGCCCGAGTGCGAGAGCCCGCCGAAGACCCAGGCGTTGTCGCCGCGCTGGAGCCAGTTGATGGCTCCCACGCGGTAGTCGTAGCCGAAGCCCAGCGCCGGGTGCGCGGCGAGCCGTCCCACGGCCGCGGCGGCGCGCAGCTTGGGCGGGATGTTGGCGTCGAGCACCAGGCGCATGTCCACCAGCGGGTAGCCGCCCCAGGGAAGCACCTCCACCTTCAGGCCATTGCCCAGGGTGTGCCGCACCCGGTGATCCAGCCCGGGCCGGAAGACGCGGGCTGCCTGCGCCGCCGGTGGCGTGTCGCTTCCGGCGAGCCCGCGATCCTCGTCGAGCCAGGAGGCGTCGTCTTCGGTGGCTCCGTCCGTGCCTTCCGGTCGATCGAGGTGCGCGAAGCCGGTGCCGTCGGACTGAAGTACGAAGGCCCGAGCCTGCTCGGGCCTCAGGAGCTCCTTGAAGAACGGCGTCAGGTTGCTGCGGAGCTGGTGGAGCACGTCCTGGTTCCAATCTCCAAGGAAGTCGGCGCGGCCGCACGCGCGCAGGTGCTGGGCGATCTGCTGGAGGGGCGGAACCTGACGCTCCAGCACGATCTCCGTCACCAGGGCCACCTGCTCGGCCGGAACGCCCCGCCGGTCGGTCGCCAGGGGCATCGGGCTCAGTCGCCGAGCAGCGGCGAGCACCGCGTCCGCGTCGGCGGCATCGCGCAGGGTGAGCTCCACCAGCAGGAAGGCCTGGTCGTCGAGCCAACGCAGGTTGGTGCGGGTGCTGCGAACCCTCTTGTCGCCGCGAAACCGGCGCGCGAGCTGGGTCTGCACGAGCGGCACCACGGCGAGGCTGTTCACCGCCTCGGGACTGGAGGCGCCCGGCAGCCGCCAGGCCAGCCAGGCCTGCGGGTGATCGACGTGCGTCTCGAGCGAGAGCGCCCCGCCGTTGAACTCCTCGAACGCGTCGTCCGAGGACTGCGAGGCGCGCCCCCGCGGCCCCACCGGGAGCCCGTTCCTGGGCGCGCCCAGCTTGCCGAAGACGTCGAACACCTGCTTCAGGGTCTCCTCGGCCGGCCGCGGCGAGACGACCACCACGATGGCGTTGTCCGGCGCGTAGTTCCGCTCGGCCCAGGCCTGGGCGTCGGCGAGGGTGAGGTGGCCAAGGGCGTCGCGCTGGTTCAGGCGGGAGGTGTCGCCCGCATGGAGCAGGGCGCTCAAGACGAGGTCCTCTTGCTCGCGGCTCCCGGAGAAGGTGGCGTGGAGCTGCAGCTCGTTCATGACCACCGAGCGCTCGGCGAGGAACGCGGCGTCGGTCACGCCCGCGAGCGGCGTGGCCATGCGCGCGGCCTCGAGCTCGAGCAAGGCCTGGAGCTGCTCGGGGAGCCCGACCTCGAAGTAGTCGGTGCTGTCCACGTTGGTCTCGCCGTTGTGCGGCGCGCCCGTGGCGCGGATCGCGTCGGCGAGGGTGGCCGTTCCCGGGCCGCGCGGTCGGCTGCGAAAGGTGAGGTGCTCCACCAGGTGCGCGATGCCGGCTTGCTGCGGGGCTTCGTCGCGGGTGCCGACGCCGTAGGCCACGTCGAGCCAGGCACGGGTGGCGGCGGCGTCCTCGTAGACCACCACCCGAAGGCCGGTCGAGTACACCGCGCTCGTGACCCGGTACGGGATTGGCCGCGACATCGGCTTGTCGGGGATGGACGGGAGCGGCGCGCAGGCGCAGAGCATCACGGCGGTCGCGAGCCAGGCGAGACGAAGGCGCATGGAGATCCAGCGAAGTCGAAATCCGGGGATGCCGAGATGATGCCTCACGTCGGCACGGGCGTCCCTGCCGGAAGCGTCGCCGGGAAGTCGCGCCCCTCGTCTCCCGCCACGACGTCGATGCTTCCGTCTCCTTCACCCCTTTGTGGCGTTCCCGCCGCGGCAGGAATGGCGGATGATTCGAGCCCGGGAGGAATCATGGCATCTGGATCCTGGCGGTGGGCGGCGTTGCTCGGAGCAGGGGCGGTACTCTCGGCCTGTCACGGCCTGGGCCGCAGCGAAACGTCGGCGCGCCGCGCCTCAGCCCTCACCGTGGGCGACGCGGGCCTGCTGCTGACGTTCTCCCCGGATGACGGCGTCGACGCCACCGCCGGGGCGTTCGCGCGGCGTGCCCCGGCCATGCTCAACACCGCCTTCGCCGGCGACGCGGGCGCGCTCTCCTCGCCCCGGGCCGACCACGCGCTGGTGCGCTCCGGCGCCAATGTCTACGTGGTGGCCGGCCTGAGCAACGGCGTGCCCACCGACGACGTGACCAGCTACCCGGTACAGGCCAGCGGCCTGCCGGACCTCAGCAACGGCAGCTCGTTCGCGGGCGGCTTCGGCCCACGCATCCGGGCCGGGGCCGCGGTGTGGAACGACCGGCTCTACGTGGTGGGCGGCGAGGACGGCGGCGGCTATCCCTTCGGCGACGCCTATGCCGCCCCGCTGGCCTCCGACGGGAGCGTCGGGACCTTCACCGCGCAGCCGAGCCTGCCCGCGCCGTCGGCCGGCGGGAGCGCGGTGGCCCTGGAGGGCGCGCTCTACCTGGTGGGCGGCGACCTGGGCTTCAGCGGGCCGGCGCCCAACATCCTGCGCGCGGCATTCCAGCCCGACGGCTCGCTGGGCAGCTGGGTCGATGCCGGCGCGCTGCCCACGCCGCTGACCGACGGCGCGTCCGCGGTGGTCAACGGGCGCATCTACTACGTGGGCGGCCACGACGGGACCGGCACGGCGAAGACCGCCGTGCAGATGGGCCAACTTCAGGCCGATGGGAGCTTGAGCTGGACCGTCCTCCGGCCGCTCACCACGCCGCGCACCAACTTTGCGCTGGTGGTGGCCGACGGCTACCTCACCGCCATCGGCGGCGCGGGCGTGGCCACCTCCGAGCAGGCCCTCATCCTCGACGACGGCACGCTGGGGCCCTGGCTGAGCTCGCCGTCGCTGCCCGCGGCGCGCGCCGGCGCCCGGGCCTACGCCAGCGGCGGCAGGGTGACGGTGCTCGGCGGCTTCGACTCCTCGGGGGCCACCGACACCGCCGACGCCCTCTACAGCCTCACCGGCGACATCTTGCCCCAGAGCCCCTGGGTGGACGCGGGCCCCTTGGTCTCCGGCGGCGGGACCGGGGGCTGGTCGTTCATGCCCGACGACGTCTGGGCCCTGGGCCGCTTCTACCTGGTGGGGGGCTCGCATGCCTACGGCGCCAACCCCAGCACCGACGTGGACGTGGGCGGCTTCGCGGCCGACGGCACCATCGGGCCCTTCGCCGACGCCTTGGGCACCGCCGCGCGGTTCTCCACGGCTCGCTATGGCGTGGCCGCGGTGGTGTGGAACGGCCAGCTCTGGGTGATCGGCGGCATGAACGGGAGCACCGCGGTCTACGACGTCTCCACCGCGCCCATCCACGCCGACGGCACCCTGGGCGACTTCACCTCGGTGGCCACCCTGCCGAGCACCAGCCCGAACCTGAACGTCAACGGCGGTAGCGCGATCATCGACCACGACCGGCTGCTGCTCCTGCCCGGCAACCGCAGCAACTACGTCTACTCCACCCGCATGCCGGTGACCTCCACCTCCACCTGGCTGGCGAGCTCCATGGCACCGGCGGGGCTGAGCACCAACCAGCTCAGCGTCCAGAACCACCAGGGCGTGGCCGAGGTGCACGGCCAGCTCTACGTGACCTTCCCGAACGTGAACGGACTCACCTGCCCCACGCTGAGCGGGCCGGTGCTGGACGGCGGCCTGCCCGGGCCGTTCACGGTGGTGGGGCCGAACGCGGGGGCGTACTTCCAGAACCAGGCCCAGGTCTGGGACACCAGCCTGGTGGAGTACGGGGGCCGGCTCTACGCGGTGGGCGGCGACACCGGGTACAACAGCCACGCCGACTCGGCCATGGCCCCGGCGCTCGGCGATGGCGGGGTGCAGGCCTGGGCGCACTTCAGCGACCTGCCCACCGGCGACACCGCGGCCTCGGTGGCCAGCTACAACGGCCACCTCAGCCTGCTGGGCGGCGACGTCAACTACGCCCAGAACGTCCACTTCGTGAGCGACACCAACGCCACGGGCGGGCTCTCCGCGTTCACCCTCGGGACGGCGCCTTCGACCAAGCGCTTCCAGGGGGCGCTGGTCGCCCGCGGCGACGATCTGTACGCGCTGGGCGGCCTGAACAGCGGCGGGGCCACCGCGGCGGTGGACCACGGACAGCTCGCCGGCGACGGCGGCCTCACCTGGACCAGCACCAGCGCCCTGCCGGTTCCCCTCTCCGGGCTGGCGGCGGTGGCCACCGACGGCTGCGTGTTCGCCGCGGGCGGAAGCGACGGCAGCGGCGCGGCCCAGACCGCGGTGTATGCCGCGCCCATCCTCGACGGCGGCGGCCTGGGGGCCTTCACCGCCACCTCGCCCCTGGACGCGGCGCGCACTGCCCACGGCCTGGTGGCCTGGAACGGCTGGCTCTACGCCCTCGCGGGCAGCTCGGGCACGAGCGAGCTGCAGAGCGTCTCCGCGGCGCCCATCCAGCCTGGCTGTGCGCTCGGCGCCTGGGCGCCCACCGCCGGGATCCTGCCCAGCGAGACGTTGAGCGGCGTGCCGGTGCGCTCGGGGATGAGCGCGGTGGCCCACGGCGGGTGGATCTACCTGTTGGGCGGGCACGCAGGCGCGGTCACCAGCCCGGAGATCCTGCGCGCGCCGGCGTACCCGGACGGCGGCCTGGGGACCTGGGTCGCGGAGACCTCGCTGTCGGTGCCGCGCGAGGGGGCCGGGGTGGCCGCCTACGGCGACCGGCTCTACCTGCTCGGCGGCTGCCTGGATCACACCGTGCCCTGCGGCTCGGCCGACCCGAACCAGGGCCCCCTGGGCGACACCCTCTCCGCGCCCTTCTACCAGGACGGCTCGCTGGGCACCTGGACGCCCATGGCCAACCTGGGCGCAGCGCGCGCGGGCGGCGCGGCGACCTTCGCAGACGGCTGGCTGGTGTTGGTGGGCGGCGACGGGAGCTCCGGGCCGTCGTCGAGCGTGCAGGTGAGCCGGGTGTTCCAGGCCGCGCCGCGCGCGCGCGTGTTCCGCCGCATCGACCTCGGGTCGGAGGTGGCCTCGGTGGACGCGGTGACCCTCCAGGGCAGCCCGGCGCGCCAGGGGCGCTTCGACCTCGCCGCCCGGGTGGCCCCCGACGACGGCGGCTTCGGGAGCTGGATCTCCCTCGGCTCGGTGGGCCCGAACGGCACGATCTCCCCGGTGGCGGCCGGCCCGGCGCGCTTCCTCGACCTGCGCATCGACCTCGACGACGCCGACTCCGCCACCCTGGACCGCGGCGCCGAGCGCGACCTCACGGGCATCGACGTCCAGGTCACGCCCACCAGCCCGGCCACCGCGAGCAGCTCCAGCAGCGGCAGCGCGACCGGCTCCAGCAGCGGCACCTCCTCCTCCACCACCTCCGGCAGCAGCGGGAGCGCCTCGACGTCGACGGGGGCAAGCGGGAGCTCGAGCAGCGGCGCCGCGAGCACGGGCGGCTCCAGCGGGAGCAGCTCCACGTCCACGACCGCCAGCGGGAGCTCGAGCAGCGGCACCGTGAGCTCGGTCGGATCCACCGGGAGCAGCGCGGGGGCCTCCACCGGCACCGAGACCAGCACCACCGGGAGCAGCAGCGCGGCGGCGTCGACCACGGGCGGCAGCAGCGGCGCGTCGGCGGGCGCCGGCGGCTCGAGTGGCTCCAGCGGCGGCAAGCAGGACGTGGTGGGTTGCGCCTGTGGCCCCACGGGCGGCAGCGGAGGCCTGGGGCTCTTCGCCCTGGCCCTGGTGGCCCTGGCCCGGCTGGGGCGCCGCCGGGGTGCGCTGGCCGCCGGCGCGCTGGTGGTGCTCGCGGCGGGCTCGGCGCGCGCGGAGGGCGCGGCCACGAAGCGGAACGCGCGCATCCTGGTGATGAACCTCAACGCCACCATCGGCGTGGATCCGCGGATCGGCGAGGTGATCACCAACCGGCTCACCGCCCAGGTGCAGAAGGCCACCGGCGCGCAGGTGCTCTCCTCGGCCGACATCCAGGCGCAGCTCGGGCTGGCGAAGACCAAGTCCATGGTGGGATGCACCGACGACCAGTGCCTCGCGGAGATTGGCGGCGCGCTGGGCGCCGAGCTGATGGTGACGGGCTCGCTGGCCAAGGTGGGCAGCTCCATCTCCTTCGACGCCGAGGTGGTGGATACCGCCAAGGTGCGGGTGTTGCGGCGCTACTCCAACCGCATCAAGGGCGGCAGCGACGAGGAGTTCTTCGACGAGGCCGACCGCGCCGTGGCGGCGCTCTTCCCGCCGGGCGCCACCCCGGGTGTGCCTCCCACCGCTGCCGCGAGCGCCGACGCGAGCGCGCCCCCGGCGGTGACCACGACCGCAACCACCTCCAATGAGGCCGCGAGCGACGAGGCCGGCTGGCGGATCGCCGTGGGCGGCACGTCCGAGCTCACGGAGAAGGGCGGCTGGGGCTCGGTGGCGGTGGGCCGCCGCTTCTCCCGCGCGCTCACGGTGAGCGCCCTCGGGCTCTACACCGGGGCCAAGGATGCCGGCGCCGGCGTCGACGTGGGGTGGGTGCCGCTCTTCGACGACGCCCCGGTGCACCCGGTGGTGGGCCTGGAGGTGCCGGTGCTCTTCGCGAGCAGCGTGCTGGTGGGGGTGGCGCCGCACGTGGGTGTGGCCTGGGCGCCCATCCCGATCCTGGCCCTGCAGCTCGACGTGCCGGTGATGTTCCTCGCCAACGCGTCGAGCACGCAGAAGAACCTGTACGTCTTTGGCCAGGGCTCGGTGGCGGTGAACTTCTAAGACCGCGGTCAGCGACCCGCGAGCCGCTCCAGCAGCCACGCCCGCGCGGCGGCCTCGTCCTGCTCCACGGCCACGTCGAGCCCGGTCCCCAGCACGCGGTTCGCCTGCGCGAACGCCTGGGCCGCCACGCGCACCCCCAGCCGCGTGGTCACGATGGCCATGGCCCGGATCTTCAGCTCCTTGTTGCGCACCTGCTCCAGCCAGAACGCGGACACCGCCGGATCCACCACGCGCGCGCCGGCTCCCACGGCAAAGAGCAGCCCCACCGGGCCGTTCACGGCCTGGGCGCGGATGGCGTTCACCAGCGCGTCCTGGTCGGCGGGAGACATCGCGGCGGAGTCCAGGTACGCCACGTGCACCAGCTGGCCGTCCACGTCGAAGGGCATGCGTTATGCCCGGCGTTCGAGGATCGTGAGCGCGACCAGGCCGTACAAGAAGCCCGTCACCAGCGGCTCGGGACGCCCGCTCATCTGCACCAGCTCGCTCACCGTGCGCGTGCCGTCCACGGCGGGCATGAGCTCGGCCTCCCAGCGCTCCAGCTCGAGCTCGTTGAGCGGATACGCGGGCTGCAGGCTGGGGATCAGCCGATCTTCCGGCGCGAGCAGGCGGCGCAGGCGCTCCGGCTTATAGAGCTTCTTCACCCCGCGCATGATCAGGTTGGCCGGGTGCACGTCGAGCTTGATGCGCTCCTTGAGCGCCATCTGCTTGAAGCTCATGGTGTACGTGCCGTCTTCCCAGCCGAAGAGCGAGTAGATGATGCTCTTCACCTGCTGGCCCACGTAGTAGAGCTGCTCGGTCTCCTTGAGCAGCCCCATCTCCACCAGCACGTCGCCGGTGCGCCGCTTCGACGCGTCCGCGTTGCTCATGGCCAGCTTGAGCTGCGGGTCGTTGATCTTGCCCACGCGCACCAGGAACTGGCCGAAGCGATCCGTCACCAGATTGGAGAGCGCGAACACCGGCTGCCCGTGCTCGAAGTAGACGACCTTCTTCACCTTGCCGCGCTGCACGCCCAGCTCGCCGGTCTCCTGCGCCAGATAGAAGGCGGTGATCAGCGAGGGCAGGTTGTCCTTGAGCTCGCCGCGGCGGGCGCTGCCTGCGACGGGGCCGGGCGTGTGCACCGGGTGGCCCTCGGGGGCGGTGCGCACCCGCGCGGAAGTTCCCGGCGACTGCGCGCCCGCCATCAGCGGCTGGCCCTTGAGCTCGGCGGAGATGTTCTCGCCGGTGATGCGCACCACGCCGGTGAGCAGCAGCGGATCTGCGGGGCGCTCTTCTTCCACGTCGATGTCGAGCTCGACGTCGAAGGCCTCGTCGGGCTGCGGCTTGGGCTTCTCGCCCGCGGGGACGAGCTTCTTCACCGCCTCGAGGAGCTTGGCGGCCTCGAAGGGCTTCTCGAAGTAGTCCGCCACGCCGTACTTGGCCTTGGCGTCGATGGCGTGCCGGCCGCCCTTGAACACGCCGGTGAGCAGGATCACCGGGATGGAGAGCTCCTTCTTGAGCGTCTCCGCCAGGTGGTAACCCATCATGTCCGGCAGCAGGATGTCGAGGACGGCGATCTGCGGCTTCTTCTCGCGCGCGAGATCCAGCCCGGAGCGGCCTTTGGCGGCACCCACCACTTCGTAACCGGCGTCCTCGAAGAGCTGGCTGAGGAGCCGCAGCAGCTCCTGGTTGTCGTCGACGACGAGGATTTTCGGGCTGGCCATGCGGGCGCTCAATGTACCACGCGGTGAATTCTGCGCGTCGGGCAATCTGGTGTGTGAATGCGGAGCGCTCTCAGAAGTCGCTGACAGCGCGTGAGCGCCTGGTTAGCTTGCCGGCCTCACATCGCGGCGCGCGCCGCGCGGAGAAAAACCATGCTCAAGGTTGGCGACACCGCTCCCGACTTCACCTTGAAGGACCAGGACAACAACGAGGTCACGCTCTCGAAGCTGCGCGGCCAGAACGTGGTGCTCGTGTTCTACCCGCTGGCGTTCAGCGGCATCTGCACCAGCGAGCTGAAGAGCATCACCGCCAACCAGAAGAAGTACGACGACGCCAAAGCGAAGGTCTTCGGGATCAGCATCGATTCGCGCTACGCGCTCGCGGCCTACAAGCGCGACGAGGGCTTGTCCGCCACGCTGCTCGCCGACTTCCACCCCAAGGGCGACGTGGCGAAGAAGTACGACGTGTTCATGGAGAACCTCGGCTTCGCGAAGCGCGGCACCTTCATCATCGACAAGAACGGCGTCATCCGCGGCATGACCGTGAACGAGCCCGGCCAGGCGCGCGACGAGAAGACCTACTTCGACGCGCTCGCCAGCTGCCCGATCTAATTCCATGAGCGACGACCTTCACGGCCGGAGCTTCCTCATCACGGGCGGCAACTCGGGCATCGGGTTGGCGACCGTGGAGGTCCTCGCGTCGCGCGGCGCGAGCGTCACCGTTGCCTCGCGCTCTGCTGACAAGACCCAGGCGCTGCTCGGCGAATTGCGCACGCGCTTCCCCAAGGCCGCGCTGCACTTCCTCGCGCTCGATCTCGGTCGACTCTCGAGCGTGAAGAAGAGCGCCGAGGAGTTTCTGGCGACGGGTCGGCCGCTCGAGGTGCTGATCAACAACGCGGGCATCGCCGGCGCGTCCGGGCGCACGCTCGACGGCTACGAGATCACCCTCGCCACCAATCACCTCGGGCCGCACCTCTTCACGCAGCTGCTCTTGCCCAGGCTGAAGGAAGCGAAGCAGGCGCGCATCGTGAACGTGGCCAGCCGGGCGCACCGGCGCGTCCGCGCGCTCGATCTCTCGTGGTTCACGCGCGAGACGAGCGGCACGCGCGAGCGCCTGGAGATGTACGGGCTGTCCAAGCTGATGAACGTGATCCACGCGCGCGAGCTCGCGCGGCAGCTCGCGGGCACGGGCGTGACTACGTACGCGCTGCATCCCGGCGTGGTGGCGTCGAACGTGTGGCGCGAGCTGCCCTGGCTGGTGCAGGCCATCGGGAAGATGTTCATGCTCACCGTCGAGGAGGGCGCGCGCACCACGCTGATGTGCGCCACCTCTCCCGAGCTGGCCACGGTGACCGGCCGCTACTACGACCAGGAGCACGAGGCGCGCATCAACCGCCTCGCAGAAGACGAGGCGCTCGCCAACGAGCTCTTCGCGAAGAGCGACGCGCTCATCGGCGAGGCGCTGGCCAGGGGCTGAAGGGCGATAACTGGCTTTGCGGTGCCGGATCCAGGGATCCTGTGGGCGATGGGGTCGCGTCGCTCGCTGCGCCTGCAGATCGTGGTCATCCTGCTCACCGTGCTCGGCGCCGAGGCGCTGCTGAGCTCGCTGTGGCTGCTGCTCGTGGTTCCCCCGAGCCTGCGCGCCGAGCAGGTGAAGCTCACCACCAACATCCTCGACGCCAGCGCCGGCGACCTCGGCGCCGAGTGCGGCAGTCCTCCCGCGGCGGCGTGCGCGCGCCCGCTCGTGGACGCCCTGCAGCACAGCCACTTCTTTCGCGCGGTGCGCCTGAGCGCCGAGGGACTGGACGTCACCGGGGGCGAGCCCAGCGGCCCCGCCGACGTGGCCATCGTGGATCCGCGCGGCTTCAAGCTGGAGGCCTGGCTGGACCTGCACGACACCCGCGCGCGCGGGGCGCAGCTCTTCGAGTTCCACCTGGTGAACCTCTTCGTGGCCGTGGTGGGGCTCTTGCTGCTGGGGATGCTGCTCTTTGATCGGGTGGTGTCGCGGCCGGTGGAGCAGCTCGCGGCGGTGGCGGACCGCATCGGGCACCTCGAGCTCGAGGGTCTTACCGACGGCCAGGCCTCGCCGGTGCTGGGCCAGCTCAGCCTCTCGTTCGAGCGCATGGCGCGCGCGCTCAAGCGCGAGCAGGATCGCGTGAACCAGCAGATCTCCGAGCTCACGCGCATGAACAAGGACTTGAAAGACGCGCGCGACGCGGTGGTGCGCCAGGAGAAGCTCGCCACCGTGGGCCGGCTGGCTGCGGGCGTGGCGCACGAGGTGGGAAATCCGCTCGGCGGGATCCTCGGCTACGCGGAGCTGCTCAAGACGCGCGAGGAGCCCACCGTGAAGGACTACGCCGAGCGCATCGAGCGCGAGGTGGCGCGCATCGATCGCACGGTGCGCGGGCTGCTCGACTTCTCGCGGCCGTCGCAGGCGCAGCTCGCGCCGATCTCGCTGGCGGCGTCGGTGCAGCGCGCGCTCGCGCTCTGCCAGGCTGACAAGCGCTTCCGCGAGGTGGAGCCGATCGTGGAGATCGCGCCCGAGCTGCAGGTGATGGCCGACGAGCACCGGCTGGGGCAGGTGCTGGTGAACCTCCTGCTCAACGCGGGCGACGCCATGCAGGGCAAGGGCAAGGTGACGCTGCGCGCGACCCTCCGCGAGGACGAAGCGAAGCACCGCCGCGCCTCGGATCCGCCGCCGGGAAAGCGCGTGGAGCTCGCCGTGGAGGACACCGGCCCGGGAATTCCTGCCGAGGTGCTGCCCCGGATCTTCGATCCGTTCTTCACCACGAAAGAGGTGGGGCAGGGCACCGGGCTCGGGCTGAGCATCAGCGCGAGCATCATGGAGGCGTTCGGCGGCGAGCTGCGCGCGGAGAACCGCGCGGAGGGCGGCGCCCGATTCTGGATGGTCTTGCGGACGGTCTAGCCGCTGGAGCCCGGTCGTGCGAGCAGGCCGCGCGGACCTGCAGGGCCACCGGGCACGACCTAGCTTGACCTCGCTCGTGCGCAAACGAGGCGCGGAGCGGAAGGGCAGGCCCTCGCATGGAGCACTCGGAGTTCCTCGACGCCATCCTCGCCGGCGATCGCAAGCGGGCCGTCGGGGAGGCGGCGCGCCAGCTGGAGCTCGGCCTGGCACACCTCTACGAGGCCGTGGTCACGCCGGCCCTGCGAGAGATCGGCGAACGGTGGGTCTCCAACCAGCTGAGCGTGGCCGACGAGCACGTGGCCACCGCGCTGGCCCAGTCGGCGATCGCCGCGATCTATCCACGCGTGCGCTGGCCTCCACGCGGGCCGCCTGCGCTGGTGGGCTGTGTGGAGGGCGAGCGCCACGAGATCGGCGCGCGCATGGTTGCCGATCTGCTGGCGCTCGACGGCTGGAGCGAGGTCTTCCTCGGCTCGGACACGCCGCTGGAGTCCCTGGCCGACAAGGTTCGCGAGCTCCGGCCCAGGCTGGTGGCGCTCTCGGTGACCCTGCCCAAGAACCGCGAGCAGGCCCGGCGCACCGCCGCGGTCCTGCGCGAGGCCTCGCCTGGCACGCGGCTCATCCTGGGGGGCGCCGGCGTCTCGCGCGAGGCGGCGGCCGAGCTGGGCTTCGACGCCTTCGCGCCGTCGGCAAGCCAGGCGGTGGAGGTGGTGCGCGCGTGGAAGCCGGAAGACAGCCGCTCCTAGAGGCCCTGCTCTCGGACGAGCACGGCATCGCCACCCTGCTCGTGGCGCGCGCCGGCTCGCTCATCGACGCCAACGCGGCAGCGCGGCGGCTCCTGGGACTGTCCGCGTCGGCCGCGGGCCAGCCCACTCCCGCGCTCTTTGCCGGGCAGTCCAGGCAGAAGCTGGAGCGGATCCTGGCCGGAGCTTCGGCCTGCGCGGTGGAGCTGCAGGTCGGCGCGGCGCCCGCAGAGCCCCTGGCCGTGCGCTTTCTGGCTTTGCCCGTGGAGCGCGGCGAGTGGGCGCTGCTCGCCTGCGGGGCAGGCGTGGACTACACGGAGAGCCTCGTCCGCCGCCTGCTGCAGGCCAACGACCAGCTCGTGGATCAGGCGCGCGAGCTCTCGCAGCGCACGGAGGAGGTGGAGCGCGCGCGGCAGCGGCTGGAGACGCTGGGGAAGCTGCGCGAGGCGTTTCTGGCCGCCGTCTCCCACGATCTGCGCTCGCCGCTGGCGGCGGTGAAGCTTCTGGCCACGCGTTTGGAGTCGCCGCGCCCGGGCACCACGGCCGAGGAGCTGCGCAGCAGCGCGGCCCGCATCTACCGGAGCGCGACGCGCATGGAGCGGCTCATCGCGAACCTGCTCACCGCCGCGCAGCTCGAGGAAGGCGCGATGCCCCTGCGGAGGCAACGGCTCGCGCTGACCCAGGTGGCCCGCGAGGTGGTCGAGGTCATCGAGCCCTTGGCGGTGGAGCAGGCGCGCTCGATCACCGTCGAGCGCGGGCGCGGGCCCGACGCCGTCTGGGGCGACGAGGTGCGGCTCTTCGAGGTGCTCTCGAACCTGGTGTCCAACGCGCTCCGCTACGCGCCGCGGGGCACCCGGGTGGTGGTGAGCGTGGAGGGCGATGGCGAGACCGTGCGCTGCACCGTCACCGATCGCGGCCCCGGCGTGCCCGCGGAGCAGCGCCCCCAGCTCTTCGAGCGCTTCCGAAGCTTCGGTGAGCGCGCAGGTGCCGCGGGGCTGGGACTCTACATCTGCAAGCAGATCGTGGAGCTCCACGGCGGGCGGATCTGGGTGGAGGATCCTCCCGGTGGCGGGGCGCGGTTCGTGGTGGAGCTTGGCGCGGCCGGCCCAGGGCGGTGACGCTCAGCTCTGCTTGTCCTGCAGCTCCTGCCAGCGCACGTAGAGCTGATCCACATTCTTCGCGGCGGCATCGAGCTCGGCCTGCAGCTGCGCGGCCTTCTTCGGATCCGAGGCCCAGAGCGAGCCATCGCCGAGCTGCGCCTCCAGCGCGCTCTTCGCGGACTCGGCCTTCTCGATCGCGGCCTCCATGCCGTCGAGCTCGCGCTGCTCGAGGTAGCCGAGCTTCTTCTTGGGCGCGCTCTTCGGCTCTGCCTTCTCGGCGACGGGCGCAGCCACCGGCGCTGGAGCGGGCTTCGCGGCCTGTGCCTTGAGCGTGCGGTACATCGAGTAGTTGCCGGGAAAGCGCGTGACGTGGCCGTCGCCTTCCACCGCGAGGATTCCGGTGGCCACCTTGTCGAGGAAGTAGCGGTCGTGCGTGACGAGCAGGATTGCGCCGGAGAACTGCAGCAGCAGCCGCTCGAGCACGTTGAGGGTGACGATGTCGAGATCGTTCGTGGGCTCGTCGAGGCAGAGCACGTTCGCGCCCTGCAAGAGCAGCTTCGCGAGCAGCAATCGATTGCGCTCGCCGCCCGAGAGCGCCTTCACCTGCATGCGCTGCATGGGCACGGGGAAGAGCAGGTCGTCGAGGTAGTCGCGCAGGGCCATCCGCTTGCCGCCGAGGTCCACGTAGTCCTCGTTCGACGCGGCCTCGTAGACCGTCAGCTCCGGATCGAGCTGCGCGCGCTGCTGATCGTAGTAGGCGATCTTCGTCTTCGGCCCGAGCTTCACCGCGCCGCTTCGGGCGGGCATCTCGCCGATGAGCGTGCGCAGGAGCGTGGTCTTGCCCGCGCCATTCGGCCCCACGATGCCCAGCCGCTCGCCGCCCTGGATCTGCACGCTCACGTCGCGCAGCACCTCGCGGGCGCCATAGCCCTGGCTCACGTGCTCGGCCTCGATGACCGTCGCCGAGAGCCGCGGCGCCGCCACCGCCTGCAGCGCGGCCACCTCGGGACGCTTGAAGCCCTTCTCCGCGAGCAGCTTCTGCGCCCGCTCGATGCGCGCCTTGCTCTTGGTGCGCCGCGCCTCCACGCCCTTGCGCAGCCACGCCACCTCCTGCGCGATCCAGCGCTCGCGCTTGTGCTGCGCCACCGAGGCGTTCTCTTCCGCCTCGAGCTTCTGTTCGAGATACATCTCGTAGTTGCCGGGATACGAGACCAGGCCCTTGCCGGGCTGGATCTCCACGATGCGCTCCACGAGATCGTCGAGGAAGTAGCGGTCGTGCGTGACCAGCACCAGCGCGCCCTCCTGCGCGTCGAGCGCCTCTTCGAGCCACTCCACCGTGTCGGCGTCGAGGTGGTTGGTGGGCTCGTCGAGCAGCAGCAGATCCGGTTGCTGCAACAGCGCGCGCGCAATGGCCACGCGCTTCTTGTTGCCGCCGGAGAGCTCGGAGACGGAACGGTCCCAGTCCTTCACGCCGAGCCGGTCGAGCAACGCGCGCGCGCGATGCGAGGTGTCCCAGCCGCCGTGGCGCTCGATGAAGTCGTTGAGCTCGGCCATCCGCTTCAGCACGCGCTCGTCGGATCCGGACGGATCCGCGAGCTTCTCCGCGAGCTCTGCGTGCTCGGCCAGCGCGCGCTGCAGCGGCGCCTGGGCCACGGTGAGCTCGCTGGCGATCGACGCGCCGGGCGGGAACTCCGGCTCTTGCGGCAGGTACGTCACCAC
This sequence comes from Deltaproteobacteria bacterium, assembly GCA_018266075.1. Classification (GTDB taxonomy): domain Bacteria; phylum Myxococcota; class Myxococcia; order Myxococcales; family SZAS-1; genus SZAS-1. The sequence goes on from JAFEBB010000003.1 coordinate 125,964, forward strand.
CTTGCCGCGCTGAAGCTGCAGCTCGCCGCGATCAGGTAGCTGCGCGCCCGCGAGGATCTGCATGAGCGAGCTCTTGCCCGAGCCGTTCACACCCACCAGGCCCACGCGCTCGCCCTCCTCGACGGTGAGCGTGAGCCCGTCGAAGACGGTGCGGCTTCCAAACGAGAGCGAGACGTCGGCGGCGCGGAGCAGGGTCACGCGCGCAATCTCGCCGCGGAGCGGGCGCGCATCAAGCTACTTGCGACGCGGCAGCTCGCGCGGGAGGTGGCCGTGCAGGTGCCCGGGCTCTTCCGGCGCCGAGCGCTTGCCGCCCTCGTGCGTGCCCAGCTCGCGGCGCGCGCGCCCGCCGGGATACGGGGTCAGAGGCTCTCGCTTGGGCGCCTGCTCGTCGGTCCGCTCGGCCATGTCGACCTCCGTGCGGAGAAGCTGGGGACTCCGCGGCGAACTAGCTTTCACGCGGAGGACTCCCATGCGCGCGCTCGCAGCCATGTTGATCGTCGGAGGGCTCTGGGGCGGGCGGGCGCTCGCGCAGGAGTACGAGTACCAGTCGAGCACCTCGACGCTGCCGTCGAGCTCGAGCGTGCCCTCCGCGCAGAACACGAGCATCCCGACGACCAACCAGGCGACCACGAACACGTACTCGATCAGCGTGATCAACCCGGGCTTGCCGAGCTTGCCGCCGAGCCTCACCAACGACATCAACGACCTCACCTCGGGCTTCAGCGAGCTCACCAACCAGGGGCCCACCGCGCTGCCCGACCTCGGTGTGGACCTCGGGCCCGGACCGCTCGGTGCACCGCCAGGCGCGCAGGGGCCGAGCGGCTTGCCCGTGAGCGGCCTGGGCTCGAGCGGCATGGACCTCTTCCACTGAGTGAATTTTCCGGCGCGCGGTAGATTGCGCGCCGTGTCCGAGCGATTCCGAATCCTCGCGGGCGACGCGCGCACCTCTGCGCTCTACGCCGACGCGCTCTCCGGCCAGAAGGCCGCCGCGCTGATCACCGACCCGCCGTATTGCCTGCTCACCCGGCGTCGCAAGGGCGGCGATCTGCGCGAGGCCAAGGGCCGCAAGCTGGACCACGAGATCGTCGTTCGCTTCGAGGACGTGCGCAGCTATCGCAAGTTCACCGAGGGCTGGCTGCCGCACGCGTTGAGCTCGCTCGCGCCGGGCGCGCGCGCGGCCATCTGGACCAACTTCCTGGGCAAGCAGCCCATCCTCGACGTCGCCAAGGCGCACGGATTCGCGCACCTTCACGGCGAGTACGTGTGGGCCAAGCGGACGACCGGGTCGCAGGGCAGCGAGCAGCTCCTGCGCGTGTACGAAGTCGCGCTGCTGCTCGGGCGCGAGCCCGCGGCGCCGATTGCGCTCGGTGGGCAGAACCCGGTGCGCGCGGTGGTGGCCGGCTACGACGACGACGGCGAGGCCGCGAAGTGGGGCTCGCACCCGCACCACAAGCCCTTCGGCGTGCTCGAGCCGCTCATTCGCGAGTTCACCCAGCCCGGTGACATCGTGCTGGATCCGTTCGCCGGATCCGGATCCATCCCGGCGGCGGCGCTCCAGCTCGGACGGCGCGCGGCGGGCATCGAGCTCGAGGCGGAGTGGGCCGAGCGCGTGCGCGTGCGGCTGGGCAGGGTGGCAGGTTAAGAGAACGCAATGGTGCACGCGCTCAAGCAGAAGCCCAGGGCCGGCGTCCGCGAGCGACTGCTCGGGCTGCGTGTGCTCGCGAGCTACATGCCGCGCACCTTCAAGCTCGTCTGGGAGAGCTCGAAGGGCTTCGCGATTCTGCTGGTGATCTTGCTGCTGGCGTCGTCGGGATTGCCCGCGGCGATGGCGTGGATTGGCAAGCTCATCGTCGACGCGGTCGTGAGCACGGCGAAGTCGCACGATCCCGCGCAGCAGCAGCACGTGCTCAATCTGGTGCTGCTCGAGCTGGGCTTGATGCTCGTGCAGCTCCTGCTGAACCGGCTGCAGATGCTGATGCGCTCGCTGATGGGCGAGACGCTCGGCAACCACGTGAACGTGATGATCCTCGAGAAGGCGCTCACGCTGGAGCTGCGCCACTTCGAGGACGCCGACTTCTACGACAAGATGCAGAACGCGCGTCGCGAGGCAAGCTCGCGACCGCTGAACCTGGTGCTGGAGCTTGTGCAGCTCCTGCAGCAGGGCATCGTGCTCGGCAGCTACACGTTCTTGCTCGCGCGGCTCTCGTGGTGGAGCGCGGGGATCATCGTGCTCGCGTCGCTGCCGGCGTTCATCGCCGAGGCGCGCATGAGCCGCGACGCCTTCCGGCTCAACAGCTGGCGCGCGCCCGAGGGCCGTCGCGCGAACTACCTCGAGTGGATCCTCACCCGCGACGCGCACGTGAAAGAGGTGAAGATCTATGGCATCGGCTCGATCATCCTCGAGCGGTACAAGAAGCTCTTCACCAAGTTCTACGCGGAGGATCGCGCGCTCGCGATCCGGCGCACGATCTACGGCCTGCTGCTCGGGGCGTTCTCGCTGCTGGCGTTCTACGCGAGCTACGCGTGGATGGCGCAGCGCGCGTCGCTGGCGGCGATCTCCATCGGCGACCTGACTCTTTATTTGACGGTGTTCCGCCAAGGGCAGTCGTCATTCCAAAGTGTCTTGAGCGGCGTGGCCGGCTTGTACGAAGACGGCTTGTACATGACGAACCTGTTCACCTACCTGGACATGCCCACCGGCGGGGAGAAGCCGCGCGTGCTGCCGCCGCTCACCGCGCCCACCGGTGCCCCGCAGATCATCGAGTTCCGCGACGTCTCGTTCAAATATCCGAATAGTGAGAAGTGGGTTCTACGCCACGTCAATTTGACGATTAACCCGGGCGAGAAGCTCGCGCTTGTGGGTGAGAACGGCGCCGGCAAGAGCACGCTCATCAAGCTCCTGCTGCGGCTCTATGATCCGACCGAGGGCGCGATCCTCTACGGCGGCGTGGATCTGCGCGACATGGATCCCTGGGACTTCCGCAAGCGCGTGGGCGTCGTGTTCCAGGACTTCGTGCGCTACCAGTTCACGGTGAGCGAGAACATCGGCCTGGGCTGGGTGCCGCACCTCGAGGATCGCAAGCGCATCGAGGATGCGGCCGAGCGCGGTGGCGTGAAGAACGTCATCGAGAACCTGCCCCACAAGTTCGACACCATGCTCGGCGGCTGGTTCGAAGAGGGCCAGGAGCTCTCCGGCGGCCAGTGGCAGAAGGTGGCCATCGCGCGCGCGTTCATGCGCGAGGCCGAGCTGCTCATCCTCGACGAGCCCACGGCCGCGCTCGACGCCGAGGCCGAGCACGATCTCTTCGTGCGCCTGCAGGCGCTCGCCGCGCACCGCAGTGCCATCCTGATTTCTCATCGCTTCTCCACCGTGCGCCGCGCGGACCGCATCGCCGTGATTCGCGACGGCCAGGTGGAAGAGCTGGGCACGCATGCAGCGCTCTTGGAGAAGAACGGGAGATACGCCCAGCTCTTCAAGCTTCAGGCTGCGGGCTACGTGGACTGAATTGCGCTAGCTTTCGACCATGGCCCTGCAGCGCGTGTTGGTCGTCGACGACGAAGAGAGCATGCGGCACGTGCTCTCCGTGATCCTGCGCGAGTCGGGCTACCAGGTGGAGGCCGCCGCCGACGGCGAGGCCGCGCTCAAGCTCATCCGCGAGCAGCCCTTCGACGTGGTCGTCTCCGACGTGCGCATGCCCAAGCTCGACGGCATCGAGCTCCTCAAGCGCACCCACGAGATCTCGCCGCAGACCAGCTTCATCGTGATGAGCGCGTACGGATCCAAGGATCTGTCGCTGCAGGCGATGAAGGAGGGCGCGTACGGCTACATCGAGAAGCCGTTCAAGCCCGACGAAGTGGTGCTCGTGCTGCGCAAGGCCGAGGAGCGCCACCGGCTCGCGCGCGAGAACGTGCGCCTGCGCGGCGAGCTCGCCGAGCGCTACGAGACCAAGAGCCTCCTCGGCGAGAGCCCCGCCCTCGCCGACGTGCGCAAGCAGATCGCGCGCATCGCCGCGGTGAAGACCACCGTGCTCATCACCGGCGAGAGCGGCACCGGCAAGGAGCTCGTGGCCCGCGCGATCCACGAGCAGAGCCCGCGCGCGAGCATGCCCTTCGTGGCCGTGAACGCCGGCGCGTTCCCCGCGGAGCTCCTCGAGAGCGAGCTCTTTGGCCACGCCAAGGGCGCCTTCACCGACGCCATCCGCGCCAAGCGCGGCCTCTTCGCCGAGGCCGACGGCGGCACGCTCTTCCTCGACGAGATCGGCGAGCTGCCGCTGCCCCTTCAAGTCAAGCTCCTGCGCGTACTGCAGGAGGAAGAGATCCGCCCCGTGGGCGAGACGCGCGTGGAGAAGATTGACGTGCGCGTGGTGACCGCGACCGTGCGCGATCTCACGCGCGCGGTGGCCGAGGGCCAGTTCCGCGAAGACCTCTACTACCGGCTCAACGTGGTCAATCTGAAGCTGCCCCCGCTGCGCGAGCGCGAGGGCGACGTGCTCCGCCTCGCGAGCCACTTCATCGCCCGCTTCAACTCGCGGCTGAACCGCATTCCGCCCGTGCGCGGCCTCACGCCCGGCGCGGAGGAGGCGCTCACCCGCTACGGCTGGCCGGGCAACGTGCGCGAGCTCGAGAACGCCATGGAGCGCGCCATGGTGCTCTCCGACGGCGAGCTCCTCGACGAGGCCTCGCTGCCGGAGAAGGTCTTCGGCAAGAAGGCCAGCAGGAGCGCGCCCAGCGGAAATGCCTCGGTCGCGATGCCTTCGCTCGGCGCAGATCTCTCGCTCAAGCGCATCTTCCGCGACCTCGAGGAGCGCTTCATCAAGCTCGCGCTCCGCCGCACCAAGGGCAACCGCACCCGCGCCGCCGAGCTGCTCGAGATCTCCCACCGCTCCTTGCTCTACAAGCTCAAGGAGTACGCCATCGACGCCGACGCCGAGGGCGCCAAGAGCGAAGCCGATCCCGTCTAGCGAGCTGTAGCAACCGCCAGATCTCGCCGTGGATCCGCACGGATCCGCGTGGATCCAACGGCGATTCATCGACCAGAATTGATGCATCAATGACATATAATTAAGCATCAATTCACTTCCAGTGATCGATCACTGTCCGCACGGTTTCTTGACGGCCCCCGGTGCGCCTGTCTACGCTGGAGCGTGTAGTGGTCGGGATGAGGGAACAGACGCGCCAGTCGCGTGGGTGACCGGGGACGACCGATGAACAAGCGCAACACCGTGCGCGTGCAGCTGAAGGCGCCCGAGGGAAGAAAGAGGGAGGTCAACCACGTGGCGGAGCTGCGCGAGGAGCAGCTTCTCTCCAAGGCGGAGCTCGCGCGCCGCGCCGGCGTCAGCGCGCTCACCGTGGATCGCATCGAGCGCGGCGAGGGCTGCCGCCTCGACACCAAGCGCAAGATCATCCTCGCGCTGGGGATGAAGGTCTCCGACAAGGAGCGCGTCTTCCCCCGCGGCAAAGGCGGCTAGGCCACAAATTTGGTGGGTTGGAAGACCGGTGCTACGCTTTGATGGAAATTGTTTAAAAGGGTTCGCAGGGCGGTCTACGAGCGGTTTTAAGCGGTTTGAGCGGTTTCAGGCGGAGTGAGGAACATGGCCAAGGCAAAGCTCGCCCTCGGACTCGACATCGGCTCCTCGAGCGTCAAGCTCGTGCAGCTCAAAGAGGTCAAGCGCCGCGGAGTCACCAGCTACCAGCTCGCGGCGTTCGGCAAGAAGGACCTCCCGCCCGAGGCCATCGTCGACGGGCAGCTGATGAACTCCACGGCGATCGTCCAGGCCATCCAGGAACTGGTGGCCGAACAAAAAATTCGCCAGAAGGACGTCGCCATCGGCGTGTCCGGCCACTCGGTGATCATCAAGAAGATCTCGCTCCCTCGCATGACGGAGGAGGAGCTCGACGAGTCCATCCAGTACGAGGCGGAGCAGTACATCCCCTTCGACGTGAAGGACGTGAACATCTCCTGCGAGATCCTCAACAAGGCCGACGAGAGCGCGCAGATGGACGTGCTCCTGGTCGCTGCCAAGAAGGACATGATCAACGACTACACCACGGTCATCGCCGAGGCCGGCCTGAACGCGGTGGTGGTCGACGTGGACGCCTTCGCCGTCCAGAACATGTTCGAGGCGAACTACGACGTGCCCAAGGGTGAGACCGTCGTGCTCATCAACGCCGGCGCGAGCGTGGTGAACATCAACATCCTCGCCGACGGCATCACCACCTTCACCCGCGACGTCACCATCGGTGGCAACCAGTTCACCGAGGAGATCCAGAAGCAGCTCAACGTCTCCTATGAAGAGGCCGAGGCGCTGAAGGTCGGCGGCAAGCACGGTGACCAGGACGCGGTGGTTCCGCAAGAAGTGGAGCGGGTGATCGCCGGCGTGGCCGAGCAGATGGCTGGCGAAATCCAGCGCTCGCTCGACTTCTACGCGAGCACGGCGGCCGACTCGCACATCGCCAAGGTCTTCCTCTCCGGCGGCACCGCTAAGATCCCCGCGCTCTTCAAGACCATCGAGAGCCGCGTGGGCGTGCCGGTGGAGATCATCAACCCCTTCAAGAACGTGGAGATCGACAACCGCAAGTTCGATCCCGCGCTGATCATGGAGCTGGCGCCGCAAGCCGCCGTGGCCGTGGGCCTGGGGCTGCGCCGCGAGGGCGATCACTAGAACTTGGGCTTCACCAACTCGATTGGGCGCGGGGCAGCACGCCGCGAGCAGGTGTCTGAATGATTCGCATCAACCTACTGCCGGTCAAAGCCCACCGGAAAGCCGAGGCCGGACGGCAGCAGCTCATCCTCTTCGCGCTCGTCCTGGTCGCGGCCATTGGCGGCAACCTCTACGTCTGGCAGCAGAAGTCGGCCACCGAGGCCGACAAGCAGGCCCAGGTCGCCAAGACCCAGCAGCAGATCGCCGAGCTCGACAAGGTCATCGCGGAAGTCAAAGACATCAACAAGAAGGAAGACGAGCTCAAGACCAAGCTCGGCGCGCTCAATAAGCTCAAGGCGGGCCGCGCGGGCCCGGTGAAGGTGCTCGACGCGCTCCAGACCGCCATGCCCAAGAAGGTCTGGCTGTCGGCTGTGACCGAGGCCGGCGGGGCCATGAAGATCGACGGCGTGGCCCTCAGCCAGGACGACCTCGCTGAGTTCATGACCGCACTGCAGAACGTGGTCGACACCCCGCAGGGCATCGGCCGCCTGGTGGCCGGCGACAACGCCAAGGAGTCGCGCGTGGAGCTCTCCACCGACGGCAAGGTGGTGAACCTGGTGCCCTCGCAGGTCACGCCCTTCTTCACCAGCGTGAAGCTCGGCCAGGACCAGCAGGGCTCGGATGTCGCCGGGGCGAAGACGGTGAAGTTCTCGTTGTCGCTGGCGGCGAACTACTCGGCCTGAGGCGCCTTCTCAATGAACAAGCTCATTGAACAGCTCCAGAAGACGCCCCTGCCCCAGAAGGTGGCTGCCATCATCTTCCTGGCGGTGGGCATGTCGGTGGCCAACTACTTCCTGGCCATCCAGCCGCTCGACGACAGCATCGCCGCGCTGCAGCGCAAGCAGAGCGAGCTCGACCTCGAGTACACGCAGAAGAAGACCATCGCCAACAACCTCAACAGCTACAAGCAGCGCCTGGAGAAGCTGGAGCAGGACCTGGCGCTGGCGCTCACCGAGCTGCCGCAGGACGCGCAGATCGACGAGCTGCTCCGCCAGCTCAACGACGTGGGCAAGAAGGCCGGCCTCACCATCACCGGCGTGCTGCCCGGCGAGGAGGGCTCCGGCCCGCAGGAGTTCATCGCCAAGATCCCCATCGCCATGACCGTCACCGGTTCGTACGAGGAGATCGCGGTGTTCTTCGAGAGCGTGAGCAAGCTTCGCCGCATCGTGAACATCAACGACATCACCCTGAGCACGCCCACGACGCACAACGAGAAGGTGGTGCTGGCGTCGAAGTTCCAGGCGACCACGTTCCGGTTCCGGCCGGCTTCCGCCAAGCCCGCGGCCAAGTAGTGAGGACAGCCACCATGCGACGCGCACTACTCACCCTCCTGCTCCCGGCCACGCTCGCAGCGTGCGGCAACGACGCGCCGCGGCCCGCGCCCAAGCCTGCCGCCGCCGCGCCGGCGGCGCCCAAGCCCGCCGAGACCGCAGCCGCCACGCCTGCTGCGTCGGGCGACGCGGCCCCGGCCTTCGTCTACGCGTACATCCCCTCGGGCAAGCGCGACCCCTTCCGCAACCCGCTCGACGAGCTCTCGGCCAACGACCGCAACGGCGCCGTCATCCAGACCGCCTGCAACGCGCCGCTCTGCAAGTGGGACCTCGACCAGCTCAAGCTGGTGGGCGTGGTGAGCGGCATGTCGAACCCGCTCGCCATGGTGGAGGACCCCCAGGGCGTGGGCTACCTGGTGCGCCGCAACAGCTTCATGGGCAAGAAGGGCGGCCGCGTCACCCAGATCAAGCACGACAGCCTGGTGGTCACGGAGATCGTGCGCGGCGGCGACGGCAAGCCCCACCCCAATGACATCCCCCTGCACCTGGCGCTGGAGCAGGTCTCTGCCGGCGACCAGGATCTCCTCGAGAACGAGGGCGGCGAGTGAACGCCCCCACCGGACGGTACGACGTGAACGCTTCCCCTTCTCAATCTGCGCCCGCGGGCGCACCGCTGAGCTGGTTCAAAGGAGTGCGCGCGATGATTCAACCCCTTCGCCTCACCGTGTACACGGTCGGCGTGGCAGTCCTGGCGACCGCCGGCGCGGCCCACGCGGCGGCGCTCAACGTGGTCCGCGGTCTGGACGTCTCGCGAACCGGCGATGAGACGGTGGTGAGCATCGACGGCAGCCAGTCGCCGATCTACACCGTCTTCAAGCTGGAGAACCCGCGCCGGGTGGTGGTTGACCTGGCGGGCTCCGACCTCTCCGCGGTGCAGGGCACGGCCGCCGGCAAGGGCAGCGTGAAGGAGGTCGCCGCCAGCCAGTTCAGCGACGGCAAGCAGAGCGTCGGCCGGGTGGTGATCGCCCTCGAGGAGGACGCCCGCTACGACGTCGCTGCCGACGGCAACAAGGTGGTGGTGAAGGTCGGCGACCACGGAGCGCCCGCCGCGCCCAAGGTCGAGGCGCCCAAGGCCGAGGCGCCCAAGGCCGACGCCACGCCCGCCCCGGTGGAGAAGCCCGCCGCCGCGCCCCAGCCGGCGGAGAAGCCCGCGGTGGCCGACGCCGCCGCACCCCAGGACTCCGCGGATCCGCACCTGGTGCGCCACGAGGTGCTGGCCAAGACCGTGGAGCACCCCGCCTCGCGCGTGCTGGGCGCCAAGGTGACCCAGAAGAAGGGCTCTACCCGCCTGGACATCGCCACCGACAACGCGGTGGGCACCTACGAGCTCCTCGAGCTGCGCGATCCCTCGCGCCTGGCCATCGACATCAAGGGCGTGAAGGGCGGCGCCAAGCTGAACGTGGCCGCGGCCGGCCCCATCAAGGACGTGCGCGCCGGGAAGCAGACCGACGGCCTGCGCCTGGTGGTCGACACCGAGGAGCTCGCGCCCGGCTCGTACCACATCGAGCGCACCCACAAGGGTCTGGCGGTGGTCTTCGGCGCGCCGGTCGAGGTCGCCAGCGCGACCGTGGCCGCGCCCGCCCCGGTGGCGAGCGGCGCCACGACGGCGCCCAGCAAGCCCGTGGCCGTGAGGGACGTGGCCTTCAAGGGCGATGACAGCAAGGCCGACGTGGCCATCACCGTGCCCCACGGCACCGCCTACGAGCTCACCCACCCCGACGCGCACACCGCGGTGCTGACGATCCGCGGCGCGCAGCTGCCCGGCGGCCTGGAGCGCAGCCTCGACACCAGCGCCTTTGGCGGGCCGGTGAAGATGGTCAGCTCCTTCAACGCCAAGACCCCGGGCGAGGTGCAGCTGGTGGCCACCCTCGACGGCGAGGTGAGCGACGCGGTCACCGAGACGGCGCACGGCCTGCGCTGGGCCTTCGCCGGCTCGAGCGAGCCGGAGATGATGCTCGACGGCGAGAAGGTGGACCTCACCGACGGCGTGGCGCGTGCGGCGGGCATGCAGAGCGAGGCGCCCGCCTATGCGCTCAGCTCGGCCCCGCGCAAGCCCAAGTACACCGGCCGCCGGGTGAGCTTCGAATTCAAGGACATCGACATCCACAACCTGCTGCGCATCATCGCTGAGGTGTCGAAGAAGAACATCATCGTGGGCGATGACGTGACCGGCAAGGTGACCATCCGCCTCCGCAACGTGCCCTGGGACCAGGCCCTCGACGTGATCCTCAAGACCAAGAACCTGGACAAGGAGGAGACGGGCAACATCATCCGCGTGGTGAAGGCCGAGCAGCTCGCGGCTGAGCGCAAGGCGGCGGCGGATCGGCGCCAGCAGGGTGAGGAGAGCGGCGAGCTCAAGCTGCGCCTCATCCCCGTGAACTATGCCGACGCGGGCGAGATGCAGGACCGCGTGAAGGACCTGCTCTCCAAGCGTGGCTCGGTCACGGTGGACAAGCGCACCAACGTCCTCATCGTCAAGGACATCGCCGACTCGCTGGCCCGCGTCGAGGGCCTGGTGCGCACCCTGGATCTTCAGACGCCCGAGGTGCTCATCGAGGCGCGAATCGTGGAGGCCAACTCCACCTTCAGCCGCGAGCTGGGCATCCAGTGGGGCGGTCAGATCGGCTTCTCGCCTGCCACTGGCAACCCCACCGGCCTCATCTTCCCCAGCTCGGCGGTGGTCACCGGCGGTTCGAGCATCAACATCCAGAACCCCGGCCTGAACGGCACCCCGAACTTCGCGGTGGACCTGCCCGCGGCGGTCGGCACGGGCAACGGCGCCGGCGTGGGCTTCATGTTCGGCTCCGCAGGCGGCGCGGCGCAGCTCAACCTGCGCATCAGCGCCCTGGAGAACAGCGGCCAGGCCAAGACCATCAGCGCGCCGAAGGTCACCACCCTGGACAACAGCCCCGCCACCATCTCCCAGGGCGTGGCCATCCCCTTCAGCCAATTCAGCGCTGGCGGCGTGAACACCACCTTCATCGAGGCCAAGCTGGAGCTGCGCGTCAAGCCGCACGTCACCTCGGACGGCTCGGTGGCCCTGGTGATCGACGCCACCAACAACCAGCCGAACCCCGGCTTCACCGGCTCCAACGGCCAGCCTTCCATCACCAAGAAGGAAGCGCACACCCAGGTTCTGGTGAAGGACGGCGACACCACGGTCATCGGCGGCATCTACACCCGGGCCACGGGCCTCAACGAGAACGGCGTGCCCCTGCTCTCCAAGATCCCCGTACTGGGCTGGTTCTTCCGGCACCGCTCGGAGATCGACACCCGCACCGAGCTGCTGGTGTTCGTGACGCCGCACATCGTCAACCGGTCGCAGGCCATCGCCTCGGCTGCCTCGGCCGCGCCGGCGCCCTCGGTGAACCCGTAATGGCTAGCACGCACGGAGTCCAATCCATGAAGCGAATCATTCCTGCTCTGGCGGCGTTCCTGGCGATCTTCGGCGGCTGCACCGATTCCCAGACGGAGCTGGTGCTGGCCGGCCTGGACAACCCCATCTGCAGCAGCACCACCACCGGGGCCGCCACCACCTCGGTGCCTGAGGAGGCCTTCGAGCAGGCGCTGACCCAGCAGGTGCTCTTCGGCGAGCTCTCGCGGGTGGTGGCGCTCGACGTGCTCAACGAGCTCAAATCGCCTGCCCAGACCGATGCCCTGAACAACCCGACCAACACCGCCAGCCGTGACGACATCACGCTCACGGCCGTGGAGATCACCGTCACCGACCTCAGCGGCGCCAGCGTGGCCACGGAGACCCTGCCCATCGGCGCGTACGTGCCCTCGGGCGGCACCAAGGACATCATCTCCTTCGACGTGATGGGCAAGCCGCTCGCCGACGCCCTGCGCGCGCAGTTCACCTTGAAGCCCCCGCCCGGGCCGGAGAAGCTCCTGGTGAAGGTGGTGGTGCACGGCACGGTGGTGAGCGGCGGCGAGCTCGACAGCAACCCGTACACCTTCCCGATGCAGGTGAACTTCGATAACTCGTTGTTCACCGAGAGCATCCCCGGCACCTCGGCGTTCAACACCATCACCATCCTCCCCGACGGCGGCGCAGCCGACGCGGTGCTCCTCGGCGACGGCACCCTGCAGCTCGGTACCGGCGCGGCGGGGACCAATGGCGCAGTGACGGTGGCCGACGCGGGAAATCCCCTCACCACGCGAATACACAACACATACTCCGAGGCACAGGTCGGCGCCGATGGTGGCGTCACGCTTCCGCCCGGCGTCGCGGCGTGCGAATAATCGGCACACCATGGCCTTCAAACAGCATCTGGAAGCGGTGTGCAGTCAGGTAGAGGGCTCGGTGGCCTGCAGCATCATGGGCTTCAACGGCCTGCCGGTGGGCTCGCACCGGGTGGTCGAGCCCGACCTCGACCTCGACGGACTCTGGGTGGAGTACTCCTCGCTGCTCGGCCAGATCCAGCGGGCGGCGGAGACCATGCAGGGCGGCACGGTGCGCGAGGTGGCCATCCACACCGACAAGCTCACCACCGTCGCCCGGCTCATCAACCCGGAGTACTTCCTGGTGCTGGCCCTCAAGCCGGACGGGAACGTGGGCAAGGGCCGGTTCGCCCTGCGCATCATCGCCCCGCAGATCGCGCCCGAGCTGAGCTAGCTCGAGCTAGCTCGCTCGCTTTTCGACAGACCGCGCGGCGCGTGGCCCAGGCCGACGCGCCGCGTTGCCGTTCCAGCGCCGGATCGCCCAATTGCGGGTTGCCGATGGGGCGCGGCTGCTCTAAAAGGCACTGCGCTTTTTGGCGCGGCGCGGGGCCGGTGGGCCTCGTGAAGCCGCCGACCCGTCGCTGGGCACGCTGCCCGGGGCCAGGTCCGCACGTCTCAAGGAGCAGGACATGGCTGACGTCATCGACACCGCCGACTTCCGCAACGGGCTGAAGATTGAGATCGACGGCGAGCCGTTCGTGATCGTGGAGTTCCAGCACGTGAAGCCGGGCAAGGGCTCGGCGTTCGTGCGCACCCGCTACAAGAGCCTCATCTCCGGCCGCGTGCTGGAGAAGAACTTCAAGAGCGGCGACAAGGTCGGACGCCCGGACATCGAAGAGAAGCAGATGCAGTTCCTCTACAAAGAGGGCACCGACTACCACTTCATGGACAACAAGACGTTCGAGCAGACGTTCATCCCCGAGGAGGGGCTGGGCGAGGCGAAGAACTACCTCATCGAGAACCTCAACGCCTCGGTGCTCTTCTTCAACGGCAAGGCCATCGCGGTCGACGTCCCCAACTCGGTGGACCTGAAGGTTGTGAAGTGCGACCCGGGCGTGCGCGGCGACACCGTCTCCGGCGCCATGAAGCCCGCCACCCTGCAGACCGGCTACACGCTCAACGTGCCGCTCTTCATCAACGAAGGCGACGTGCTCAAGATCGACACGCGCTCGGGCGAGTACCTCACCCGCGTCTCGGGCGGGTAAGCCAAGCCGTCGACGTCGCCAAGCAAGAACTCCGGAGGGCAAACCAGCATGGCCAGCACCAAGAGCGGCGAGGGGAAGGGTCTGCGCAAGCTGCAGCCCGCCGCGCCCGCGACGAGCGCCTCGTTGCGCGACGCCGCCATCCACCCCGACACGCTGCGCGCCATCGTGGAGGTGCTCGAGGGCACCGACATCACCCAGCTCGACTGGCGCCGCGGCGACGAGCGCCTGGTGCTGCGCCGCGGGCCGGAAGTCGTGGCCCACGCGGTCGCCGCTCCCGCCGTTCACGCGCCGGTCGCCCACGCTGCGCCAGTGCAGGCCGCGCCGGCCCACGCGCCCGCGCCCGCGGCGGCCCACGCGCCCGCACCCGCCGCCAAGGCCGCCGAGCACAAGCCCGGCACGGTGGTGACCTCGCCGTTCGTGGGAACGTTCTACCGCTCGCCCTCGCCCGACGCAGCCGCGTTCGTGGAAGTGGGCGCGGTGGTGCGCAAGGGCCAGGTGCTGTGCATCGTCGAGGCCATGAAGCTCATGAACGAGATCGAGGCCGAGGCGCCCGGCAAGATCGCCGAGATCCTCGTGGAGAACGGCAAGACGGTGGAGTTCAGCCAGCCGCTGTTCCGCATCGAGCCGGTCTAGTCCAGCCCGCCGACGGGTGGTTCGAAGTGATCGCCGTCCGGTGATCCGAGAGATCCGACCATGTTCGAGAAGGTGTTGATTGCGAACCGAGGCGAGATCGCGCTCCGCGTGATCCGCGCGTGCCGCGAGCTGGGCATCAAGACGGTGGCCGTTCACTCCACCGCCGACAACGAGAGCCTGCACGTGAAGTTCGCCGACGAGGCGATCTGCATTGGCCCGCCGAGCTCCAAGGAGAGCTACCTCAACATCCCCGCGCTGCTCAGCGCCGCCGAGGTCACCGGCGCCGACGCCATCCACCCCGGCTACGGCTTCCTCTCCGAGAACGCCGAGTTCGCCGAGGTGTGCAAGGCGTGCGGCGTGCACTTCATCGGCCCGCGCGCCGAGATGCTGCGGCTGATGGGCAACAAGGTCCGCGCCCGCGAGGCCATGGAGGCGGCGGGGCTGCCGCTCCTGCCCGGCGCGCGCGGCGTGCTCAAGAACGAGGACGAGGCCGAGGCGCTGGCCGCCGAGATCGGCTTCCCCGTGATTCTCAAGGCCGCGGCAGGTGGTGGCGGGCGCGGCATGAAGATCGTGCGCGAGCGCGCGGCGGTGAAGGCGGGCTTCCGCACGGCGTCGGCGGAGGCGGCGGCGGCGTTCAGCAACGGCGACATGTACCTCGAGCGCTACGTGGAGAAGCCGCGCCACATCGAGCTGCAGATCGTCGCCGACGAGCACGGGAACATCATCCACCTGGGCGAGCGCGAGTGCAGCGTGCAGCGCCGGCACCAGAAGCTCATCGAAGAGAGCCCGAGCCCCGCGCTCACCCCGGCCCTGCGCGAGCGCATGGGCAAAGTGGCCATCGAAGCGATGAAGAAGATTGCCTACAACAACGTGGGCACCATCGAGTTCATCCTGGATGAGCGCGGTGAGTTCTACTTCATGGAGATGAACACCCGCATCCAGGTGGAGCACCCGGTGACGGAGCAGGTCACGGGCGTGGACCTGGTGCGCACGCAGATCCTGCTGGCCGCGGGCGAGAAGCTGCAGCTCAAGCAGAGCGACGTGAAGATGCAGGGTCACGCCATCGAGCTGCGCATCAACGCCGAGGACCCGGTCACCTTCGCGCCGAGCCCCGGCAAGATCACCGCGTACAACCCGCCGGGCGGCCTGGGCGTGCGCGTGGATGGCATGGCCTACGAGCAGTACAAGGTGCTGCCGTTCTACGACTCGCTCATCGCCAAGCTGATCGTCACCGCAGACGATCGCGACAAGGCCATCAAGCGGGCGCGTCGGGCGCTGGCGGAGTACGTGGTCGAGGGCATCCGCACAAACATCCCCTTCCACAAGCAGCTGTTGGCGCACGAGGACTTCGTGCGGGGCGAGTACGACACCCGCATCGTGGAGCGGCTGCTCAGCGCGCAGACGGGGCCGCATGTTCGCGCGGCGGTCGCGTCGCCGCCGTAATTGGACGCGCAGGGCCGTTCGCCCCAAAAAGCCCCGCGCTACCGGCTGATCCGCGCTGATCCAGTCCGGGCCGAAAGCTTGACGCTTCCTGCGCCAAACCGATACCTTGGAAGAGGAGCATTGCCTCTCCGCGCACCGGTTTTTCCGGTTTTCGGGAGAGGCTTCAACCCGCGAGTTTCAGGCCCGGTTCGGCGCGCTCCGCTGCCCCGGCCCACCGAACCGACCCCGCCCGATGGACAAGAACAAAATCATCGAGGCGGCAACCAAGTTCGTCCAGAAGGGGCAGTACGACAAGGCCATCAAGGAATATCTCAAGCTCCTCGAGGCCGACCCCAAGGACAGCCGCATCCTCCAGAAGATCGGCGAGCTGTACCAGAAGAAGGGCGACAACGCCGAGGCCGCCAACTACTTCCTCAAGGTCGGCGAGAGCTACACGGCGGATGGCTTCTTCCTCAAGGCCGTCGCCGTCTACAAGCAGGTCCTCAAGCTCGACGACAAGCGCACCGACGTCAACCTCAAGCTCGCAGAGCTGTACCAGCAGCTCGGCTTGATGAGCGACGCCATGGCGCAGCTGCAGATCGTCTCGTCGGTCTACGAGAAGAACGGCGACAACCAGGCCTCCCTCGACCTGCTCAAGCGCATGGTCGAGCTGGATCCCGACAACATCGCCTCGCGCATCAAGCTCGCCGAGCTCTACGCCCGCGACAACATCCAGACCGAGGCGGTGAACGAGTTCACCAGGGCGGCCACGTACCTCAAGCGCAACAACCGCGTCGACGACTACATCAAGGTCGCCGAGCGCCTGGTCTTCCTCGACCCGAACAACACCGAGCTCGCGCGCGAGCTGGCGCAGATCTACCTCGCCAAGCAGGACACCAAGCGCGCCCTGGCCAAGCTCCAGCTCTGCTTCAAGGCCGACCCGCGCGACATCGAGACCCTGAACCTGCTCGCCCAGGCGTTCCTGGAGCTGGGCCAGACCTCGAAGACGGTGAGCGTCTACAAGGAGCTCGCCAAGATCTACGACGAGACGGACAAGGTCGACGAGGAGCGCGCGGTCTGGGAGAAGATCCGCGAGATCGCGCCCGACGATCCCGAGGCCCAGAACCACCTCGCGCCGCCCGAGGCTGCCCAGGCCGCCGCGGCCCCCGCAGCGTCGCAGGCCGCTGCGTCGGCCAAGAGCGGCAACACCGGCGTGGGCCCGGCGCCCACCGGGCCGCTCTCGCCCGAGCAGATCACCAAGCTGCTCACCGAGACCGACGTCTACGTGAAGTACGGGCTCCACGACAAAGCGCTCGACCACCTGAAGAAGGTCTTCGCGGCGGATCCCAACAACCTCGACGGCCACGACAAGGCCTACGCCCTGGCCAAGGCCAGCGGGCAGCACCAGCGCGCCGAGGAGGAGCTGGCCACGGTGATCCGCCTGGCCATCGACGCCGGCGACTACGACCGCGCCCGGGGGCGGCTGCAGAACCTGCTGGAGTCCAACCCCGGCCACGCTGAAGTCGCGGGCTTCCTCGAGGTGCTGGGCAGCGCCATGCCCGTCGAGGAAGAGGTCGACGACAGCATCCTCATCGACTCCGCCGAGGCGGAGGTCGTGGAAGAGGCCGGCGCGGAGATCGAAGCCGAGCCGGTGTCCGACGAGGCCCTGGAGGTGGCGTCGGGTGGCGACGAGGAGGTCATCGCCTCGCACGACGACGGCATGCTCGCCACCGCCGACGAGGCGCTGGTGCCCGAGGAAGAGCCGCCGATGGAGGTGTCGCAGGGCTCCATCGAGTTCTCGCACTCGGCCGGCGACGACGAGGCCCTGGTGGCCGCCGCAGATCCGGGCGACGAGCAGCTCACCTCCGCCGAGGCCGACCCCTACGCGCCCGCAGACGAGCTGGTGTCCGACGTGGTGGCCGAGAGCTCGGGCACGTTCGATCTCATCACCACCGCCGAGGACGAGGCGCTGGCTGCCGCGACCGCCGTGCCCGACGAGGAGCTGGTGGCGGGCTCCGGCGAGGTCAGCGCCGACGAGGTGGTGGCCGCCGCCGACGACGACGAGGGCGCGCAGAGCACGGTGCAATACACCGGCAACGTGAACGACCTGCTGGCCGACGCGGGCATCAACGCCGACGAGGTGATGGCCGGCGGCGATGAGGTCTTCGCGGTGCCCAGCGAGGACGAGGCCGAGCGCGACACGGGCGAGATCACCAGCGAGCACTCCGCGCTGGTGGTCGAGGAGCCCGCGGGCGTGCTGGACGACGCCCCGGTGGCCGCGGCCGACGACGAGGACTTCGAGCCCGAGCAGGACGGCGCCACGCGCGTGGTGAACCTGGCCGACCTGGCCAAGGCGGACCAGAAGGTCACCGCGGTGAAGCTCACCGCCGCGCCGCCCGAGGCCCTGCGCACGTCGGCACAGATGCCCGCCGCGCGTCCGACCACCAAGCCCGGCGCGAACGTCGCCGGCCCCGCGCGAAACGAGACCCGCCCCACCATCGCCGCGGCCAAGCCCGCGCGTCCGCCGAGCGCCCCCGCGCGACCGGTTGCGCCGCCGGAGCCCGAGGACACCGGCGATGCCGCCGGCGACGAGCTCGAGGAAGCGTCGTTCTTCATCGCCCAGGGCGATCTGGAGACCGCCCGCGACATCCTGGAGACGGTGCAGCTCGCCTTCCCCAACAACGCCCGCGCGAAGGAGCTCATGGCCGAGCTCGAGGCGGCGGAGCAGGGCGCCAGCGCCGCGAGCGAGCCCGAGGCCACCGCGCCCATGTCCGCCGACCAGAGCTTCGATCTGGCGGCGGAGCTGGCCGAGGAGCTGGGCGACACCGGCGGGGAAGCGGAGTCGCAGCCGCTGCAGCCTGGAGAAGACGGCTTCCAGATCGCCCACGAGGACGTCTTCGCGGAGTTCAAGAAGGGCGTGTCCAAGGTCGTCAAGCCCGAGGACGGCGACACCCACTACGACCTGGGCATCGCCTACAAGGAGATGGGCCTGACCATGGACGCGGTGGGCGAGTTCGAGCAGGCCATCGTGGCCTTCGCCGGCAAGGCCCGGGAGATCGACTGCTACGGCTCCATCGGCGTGTGCAAGCGCGAGCTCGGCGACGACGAGGGCGCCATCGACGCCTACAAGACCGCGATGGCGCTCCCGCACATCACGCCCGAGGCCACCAAGGCCATGCTCTACGAGACGGGCGCCACCTACGAGAGCATGAACGAGCCCAAGAAGGCGCTCTCCGCGTACCAGAAGGTGGTGGCGCTCGATCCCAAGTACCGCGACGCCGCGGCCTGCGTGGCCCGCCTCAAGGAGAAGGGCATCGTGGCCGAGGAGTCGCACAACGGCGTGCACCTCAACGGCAAGAAGGGCGGCGGCAGCAACGGCACGCCCCAGGCTTCGTCCTCGACGTCGCGGCCGCCCTCGGGCGGTGGCGGCGGCGGCGGCGGCAAACCCACCACGCGCAAGATCGGCTACGTGTAGCCCCCGGCCATGACGTACCTCGAGTTCTTCGAGCTCCAGCAGGAGCCTTTCTCGAACGCGCCGGTCAGCCGCTTCTATTACAACTCGCCCCAGCACGCCCAAGCGTTAACCAGATTGTTACACGCGGTGGGCAACATGAAGGGCCTGGCGCTGCTGGTCGGCGACATCGGCCGGGGCAAGACCACCCTCGCGCGCCGCATGCTCGACGCCCTGCCGGAGCAGGAGTACGAGGCCGCGCTGCTGGTGATCATCCACTCCGGCATCACCGCGAGCTGGCTGCTCAAGCGCATCGCCCTGCAGCTGGGCGTGGAGAGCCCGGCCGAGGAGAAGCTGGCGCTGCTCTCGCAGCTCTACCAGCGCCTCCTGCAGATCTACGAGAGCGGCAAGAAGGCCGTGGTCCTCATCGACGAGGCCCAGATGCTGGCCACCCGCGAGATCATGGAGGAGTTCCGCGGGCTGCTGAACCTCGAGGTGCCCGAGCGCAAGCTCATCAGCTTCGTCTTCTTCGGCCTGCCGGAGATCGAAGAGAACCTGAAGCTGGATCCGCCGCTGCGGCAGCGGGTGGCGCTGCGCTACAAGCTCGAGCCGTTCAGCGTGGACTCGACGGAAGCCTACGTGACCCACCGCTTGAAGCTGGCGGGCGCGCCGCGCATCCCGTTCACGCCCGAGGCCATCCAGGCCATCCACCGCTTCAGCCTGGGCACGCCGCGCGTGATCAACACCATCTGCGACAACGCGCTCTACGAGGCGTTCCTGCTCCGGCAGCCGGACATCGACGGGCAGTTCATCGCCCGCGTCGCCGGCGACCTGGGCATCGACATCCCCGAGGTGCCGCAGGAGAGCGAGCAGCGCACGGCCCGGCCGCCGTCGATTGTGCCCGGGCTCACACCGGCCGCCCCCGCGCCGCCCACGCCGGTGGACCTGTCGGACATCGACCGGTACCTCGAGAGCCTCTCGAAGTAGCGAAGGGCTGCTTGCCCGGCGTGATCTGGCCGAATTTCGGCCGGCGCCTTTTTGGGGGATCCGCCCGGATCTTGCGATGATGCGGGCTGGGCTGCCGGTTGCGCCCAAGTCCTCGTCGGGCGGATGAATTTTCCCGCTCGCTGGGGGTCCTTATTGCAGGTGGCGGGCGATGAAGCGCGGGACGCTCATCCGGACGGTCTTTCTCCTGGGCCTGTTGGCCACCGGGCTGGTGCTCCTGCTGCGTTCGGCGTGGACCGGCAAGAAGCTCTGCGGCGAGATCGAGCGGCGCGTGCCCGCGCTCGCGCCCGGCGTGAAGATCCACATCGACCAGTGCCAGGTGGAGCCGCTCGACCTCGGCGTGGCGCTCTCCGGCGTGCGCGTGGATCTGCCCGACCAGCCCTCGCCGGCCATCGCCGCCGCGGGCGCCGAGGTGCGGCTCTCGCTGCTGCAGGCGCTCTGGGGCACGGTGCGCCTGGATCGCGTGGCGCTCGATCACCCGGTGGTGAACCTCGACCTCTCGCACCTGCCCGAGGCGCCGCCGCCGCAGAAGAAGAAGTCGAATCGCTGCGACGCGGTGAACGCCCTGCAGCAGGTGGACGTGGCCCGGCTCGCGGTGACCGACGGCGCGGTGCACCTGAATCTTCCTGGCCAGCGCGCGCTGGATCTCGCGGAGCTCAACGTGACCGCGCACACGCGACGGGGCGTGTCGGCGGTGCGCGTGAGCGAGGCGGGCGGCAAGCTCGCCTTCCCGGGCGGCACGCTGCCGCTGGAGAAGCTCAGCATCTCCGCGCAGCTCGACGCGCCCGCGGCGGACCTCGAAGTGCAGCGCCTCCAGGCCCAGGCCGGTCAGCTCTCGCTGCTCGCGCACGGCTCGGTGCACGACCTCTGCGATCCGGAGCTGAACGTGGAGGCCAACGCGGGCGTGCCGCTGGATCTCGTCGTTGCGCTGGCGCAGCCCGAGGGCGTGAAGGCCAAGGGCTACGTGACCCTGAACGCGAGCCTGAACGGCAAGCTCGACGCGCCCAACGCGCACGCCGAAGTCGACGTCACCGACCTCGACGTGAAGATCGGGCCGAACGACGTGAACCCCAAGGACCTGTCGGCGTCGATCGATCTGCACGACGACAAGATCGAGATCACCGAGCTGCTCTGGCCCTTCCCCGACGGCTTCGCGCGCGCCGAAGCGACCATCACGCGGAAGGACAACTGGCCGATCGTCGCCAAGGTCGACGCGGAGAAGGTGCCCTTCGGCGAGCTCATGAACCGCCTGCCGCTCAAGCACACCTGGGTGGACGTGAACGGCGAGGTGCACGTCGCCAGGCTCACCGGCCACCTGCAGCCCACGCCGGCCTTGAGCGGCGCGGCCAAGGTGGACCTCACCGACTTCCACGTGCGCACCCGCCCCTGGGATTCGCCGGCGCAGAAGGACGACGAGGTGCTGCAGATCGCGCGCGCCCACCTCGACACCGACGTGGGCATCACCCCCGAGCGCGTGAAGCTCACCCACGCGCGGCTCACGACGGAGAAGGGCGGCGACGCGAGCGTGGAGGCCACGCTCTACACCGACCCCAAGCGCGGCCTGGATCTCACGGGCACCGTGAACCGCTTCGACCTCTCGGAGTTCGGACCGATCGTCGGCCTGCCCTGGAGCGGCGTGGGCCAGGCGAACAACGTGCACATCACCGGCGCGTACGGGCAGCAGGTCATCGACGGCCAGGTGAGCGTCAAAGACTTCTCCTTCACCAGCGTGCACCCCGGCGACATCAGCGGCACCATCCACTTCGACCCGTCGATGGTGCTGCAGGGCTCGAACATGGTGGCCACCAAGGGCAAGACCACCTACCGCGCCAAGGGCCTGCTCGACTTCTCCATGAAGGGCGGGCCGTACGCCGCGGGCAACCTGAGCGTCGACAACGGCCGCATCGAGGACCTGCTCGAGGTGCTGCACGACGTGCACTGGTCGTTCGAGATGTTCCACGAGCTCACGACGGGATCGGTGAGCGGAACGATCGCTTTGCAGAAGGGCCCGGTGCTCGCGCCCACGAGCGACATCCGCCTGCAGTTGCGCAACGTGGTCACCTACGACCGGCCGCTCGGCGACGCCGACTTCCGCATGCTCACCGACAACGGCGAGACGCTCACCGTGCCCGAGTTCACCTTCCGCGGCGGCGCGGGCGTCTTCACCGTGAGCGGCTGGCAGCAGGTGGGCGGCAAGCTCGACTTCCACGTGAAGGCCGACGGCGTCCCGCTGAAGGTGGCGGCCTCGCCCGAGCTCGACGATTGGGAGATGACGGGCACGCTCTCCGGCGAAGCGACGATCGGCGGCACGCAGCAGCAGGTGGCCATCAAGGGCGAGGTCTTCGGCCAGGACCTGACCATGTTCGGCCTGCCGCTCGGGCAGGGCCACGTGCAGATCCAGGGCATCGGCGACTCCATGCAGATCACCGGGCCGGTGGGTGACGACGTCACGCTCTGGAGCCGCATGCGCTGGGAGGACGACTTCCCGGTGCAGGCCAAGCTCACCTTCGAAGTGACCGACCTCTACAAGTACGTGCCCACGCGCACGGAGTGGAACGACGTCTCCGGCAGCATGCAGGGCACGCTCACGCTCAGCGGCAACATGAAGGGCGACACGGGCTACCAGGGCACGTACCTGTTCCCCAAGGTGCTCTTCACCAAGGGCGACTACACCGAGGAGAACACCGACCCGGTGCGCCTCGACTTCGACGGCGATCGCTTCGAGCTCAAGTCATTCTCCTTCCGCGGCCACGGGCCGGGCGGCGCGGTGGCCACGGCGAACGACTTCTCCATCACCGGCACGCGCATCGGCGAGGAGCGCGCGCTCGACCTGCGCGTGAAGGGCTCGCTGGACGCCAAGCTCTTCGAGACCCTCACGCCGAAGATCGATGCGTCGAGCGGCCACGTGGACGTCGCCGCGCACGTGACCGGCACCCAGAGCGATCCGGAGTTCTCGGGCAGCCTCATGCTCTCCAACGGCATGCTCAAGCTGCACGAGCAGCCGGTCGCACTCTCGGAGATGCAGGGCCGGCTCCAGTTCAACCAGAACGCGGTCGAGGTGAACGAGCTGCGCGGCATCTTGAACCGCGGCGAGGTGGAGCTCACCGGCACCGTGCCGCTGAGCCACTTCCGGCCCGCGAGCTACGACCTGCACCTCAAGCTCGACGAGACCAAGTGGAAGCTGAGCAGCTTCCCCGACATCACGCTCTCGGCGCACCTGCAGCTCACCGGCAAGGCCTCGGATCCGTTCTTGAGCGGCGAGCTCGACGTGGATCGCTTCGTGTACGCCGAGGATTTGACGCCGCAGTCGGTGATCGCCAATGCCACCAAGGCCAAGGTGGACAAGGCGTCGTTCACCGACCGCGCCAAGGTGGTGAACTTCGACGACATCCAGGTGAAGCTCGACCCGGACAACGTGCGCGTGAAGAACAACCTCATGGACGCGCACCTGCGCGACAACGACCTGGTGCTCCGCGGCGACGATGCGCACCCGATC
Organism: Deltaproteobacteria bacterium; assembly: GCA_018266075.1. GTDB lineage: Bacteria > Myxococcota > Myxococcia > Myxococcales > SZAS-1 > SZAS-1. Next base: position 149,432 of record JAFEBB010000003.1, read on the forward strand.
CTGCGCGGCAGCATCGAGGCCTGGCAGGGCACGGGCGCCAACAAGCCGCGCGCCTTCTACAACGGCAACGAGTTCAGCATCTCCGATCTTCGCGTGAGCTTCTCCGACACCGAGCGCATCACGCCGTACTTCGACCTCAGCGCCGACACCATCGTGCGCGACTACCGCATCCACCTGCACGCCTTCGGCACGCCCGACGACTTCGCCAACGACCACGACGGCAACCACGTGGTGCCCGACAGCACGCCGCCCTTGAACAAGGCCGACATCATCACCTTGCTCACCTACGGCTTCACCTCACAGGACCGCACCGCCGCGGGCGGCAGCGGCGCCACCGCCCTGGGCGCCGACATCATCGGCAAGATCACCGGCGTGAACGACACCGTCACCCGCTTCATCCCGCGGAACAACATCCTCAAGGAGCCGAGCGTGCGGCTCACGAGCATGTACTCGCAGGCGTTGGGCTCCATGCAGCCCACCGTCGAGGTGGACGGCAAGCTCTTCATCGACCAGCTCCACCTGAGGCTTCAGGAGCCGGTGAACACCGGCGGCCGCGGCATGCGCATGCAGGGCGAGTACAAGATCGACGACTCCAAATCGATCCAGGCCCAGATCGACCGCGACAACTCCGATTACAACTTCCCCGACTTCGGCGTGGACGTGAAGCTGCGCTGGGAGATGAAATAGCCCCCGAATGACGCGCGGGCGCTTCGCCATCACGCTTTGCCTGGTGCTCGCCTCCGGCGTGGCCCGCGCCGACCCCGACGGCGGCGCCGGCGACGAGGGCGAGAGCGCTCCGCCCATCTCGCTCAGCACCGGCCAGCTCACGGTCACCGAGGTGCAGGTTCACCTGCCTTCGCGCATCAGCACCCTGCAGCAGGTGATGGCCCGGGGCATGGTGGGCGTGAAGGCGGGCGACGTGCTCTCGCGCGATGCCGTGCGCGACACCATCGATCGCTTGATGGCCACCGGCGAGTACGCCGACGTGATCGTCTACCAGGAGCCGCGGCCCGGAGGCGTGGCCCTGCGCTTCGAGCTGGTGCCGCAGAAGAAGCTGGTGGCCTTCAGCTTCCTGGGCGCAAATCCGGAAAGGCGCGCGAGCCTGAACGCGGTCGCGCTCCAGGCGCTGGGCGAGCTCGCCGGCCGCCGCGACGTGAGCCTGCCCACGCCCTTCTTCCCCGAGCAGCTCGAGCGGCTGCGCTCGGCCGTGGCCCGCGAGTACCAGGACCGCGGCTACCAGAACGCGCATGTGAGCGTCCGTGCCGAGGACGAGAACGACACCGACGTCACCGTGAACTTCAACATCGACGAGGGCAGTCCCACGCGCATCGCGGGCATCAGCGTCGCCGGCGAGCCGCGCCTCGCGCCCGAGGAGCTGCAGGCCGCGCTGAATCTGAAGCTGGGCGACGTGCTCGATCGCGACGCGGTGGAGGCGGGCGTGAAGAAGCTCCGCGAGGCCTACCAGAAACAACACTTCTACCGCGCCCAGGTGGGCCAGTGGGTGGCCACGCAGGTCCGCGGAGGCGACGAGGCGCTGTTGCAGCTCCCGGTGGAGGCCGGCCCGGAGATCCGCTTCCACTTCCACGGCAACACGCACTTCGACGACCGGGTGCTGGTGGCCCGCCTCGGCTTCTCGGCCGAAGAGACGCTCGACGACACCGAAGAAGAGCGCATGGCCAACCGCGTGCGCGACTTCTACGTGCTCAGCGGCTTCCTCGACGCGCAGGTGCAGCCCGAAGAGGTCTGGAGCCCGGACCGCTCGAAGATGGTGCTCATCTTCGACGTGGACGAGGGCGAGCCGCTCATCGTGGAGCGCGTGCAGTTCGTAGGGAACGCGCACTTCAGCAACAACTTCCTCGTGGACCGCGTGCACGAGAGCCTGCGCGAGGCCGTGCCGGGCCCGGACGATCAAGGCGCGCCGTCGCTGGAGGAGGGCGAGCTCGCGCTCACGCCCAGCGAGCCGCGCAGCGGCGCTCTGGCCTACCGCGCGGATCCGGACACCGTGTTCGCCGAGGGCCCGTACAAAGACGCGCTCGGCCGCATCGTGGACCTCTACAAGGCCGACGGCTTCACCCAGGTCCGCGTGGACCTGCCCAGCATCGACATCGACGAGCGCACGCGCAAAGCGGTGGTCACGGTGCCCGTTACCGAGGGCCCGCGCACGGTGGTCGCGCACATCACCCTCGACGCGCCGGACGCCGGGCTCGACACGCACGAGCTGCTCTCGAACGCGCCGCTCAAGGTGGGCGGGCCGTACAACTCGGCGGACGAGGAGAACACGCGCCTGGTGATCGCCCACCAGCTCCAGTCGCAGGGCTACCTCTTCGCCAAGGTGAAGACGGAGCCGCCGCGCGGCAGCGCCGATCGCACCGCGGTGGACGTGGGCTTCAAGGTGGATCCGCTCGGGCCGCTGGTGCACGTGCGCTCGGTGATCATCCGCGGCAACGAGAATACCCGCGAGGGCGTGATCCGCGCGGGCATCGCGCTCAAGCCGGGCGATCTCTTCGACCAGTCGAAGGTGGATGAGTCGGAGCGCAACCTGGGCGCGCTGGGCGTCTTCACGCGCGTGGAGGTGCACGCGCTGGATCCGGATCACCCCGAGGCCGAGAAGGACCTCGTGGTCGACGTGGACGAGCGGCCGCGCACGGAGATCGTGGTCGCGCCCGGCGGATCGCTCGTCGACGGTCCGCGGCTCGGCCTGGAGATCGATCGCTACAACGTGGGAGGCCTCGGCCTCGACGCCACGCTGCAGGCCAAGGTGAACTACTTCCAGCTCAGCTACCCGGTGATCAGCGGGCTCGTCCCCACCAACCCCAACGACATCCCGGATCCCACGCAGCGCCTCTTGGCGAAGTGGGGCGGCCACGTCGACCTGGGCCTGCGCGATCCGCGCGTCTTCCTCTTCCAGCCCGCGCAGGTGGCGGCGCACCTCGATCTGCTCGCCGAAGAGATCAACCGTCCGGCATACCGGTACAACCGCGAGGCGGCGCTGCTCGGCTTCGACTGGCAGGTCAATCGCTGGCTGAGCGTGAACCTGCTCAACACGGTGGAGAGCTTCTCCGTGTACCACCAGCAGCTCGGGCCCGAGGTGATCAGCAACCTCAACTCGAACGACCTGAAGATCTTCTTCATCCAGGACGGCACCACCCAGCTCTTCAGCGTGCTCCCCGGCTTCACCGTCGACTTCCGCGACAACGCCGCCAACCCGCACTTCGGCTTCTTCTTCACCGCCAACGCGGAGGTCGCACACAGCCTGTTCGCGGATCCGGATCCGAACTGCGACCCCACCCAGCCCAGCGCGAAGTGCCGCATCTCGTACATCAAGCCCTCGGCCACGGCGACGGTGTACCTGCCCATGGGCCGCCGCGCGACGCTGGCGCTCTCGGCGCGCCTGGGGCGCATCTACCAGCTCGGCAACGCGGCCGGCGTCCAGCAGGACATCCCCGCGCCCAAGCGGTTCTTCCTCGGCGGCCCCACCACGCTGCGCGGCTACCCGGTGGACGGCCTCACGCCGGCCGATGAGCGCCAGGCCTTCGAGAACGACGTCACCAACTGCCGCCGCCTGGTGTCGCCGCATGGCTGCGCCGAGGACGCCGTGATCATCAACCAGGGCTCGCTGTTGCCGAGCCAGGGCGGTCAGGCGTTCGTGCTCTACAAGGTCGAGCTGCGCTTCCCCATCAGCGGGAGCATCGAGGGCGCCATCTTCGCCGACGCGGGCAACCTCTGGTTCGATCCCGCGAACGCGTCGCTGGTGAATCTACAGCTCACGCCGGGCGTGGGCCTGCGCTACGGCACGCCCGTGGGCCCGCTCGCGCTCGATGTGGCCATGAACCCGTTCCCCGACGAGAAGCTGAACGAGACGGTCTTCAGCACCAGCTACGTGCAGTTCTCGATCGGGTTGTTCTGACGCTCTACTTCAAGAGCTCGCGGGCGATCACCAGGCGCTGCACCTGGCTGGTGCCCTCGTAGATCTGGATGAGCTTGGCGTCGCGCATGAGCTTCTCGACCGGGTAGTCCTTGATGTAGCCGTACCCGCCGTACACCTGCACCGCGTCGGTGGTGACCTTCATGGCCATGTCGGCCGCGAAGCTCTTGGCGTAGCTGGAGACGAGCGTGTTGCGCTCGCCCACGTCGAGCAGCCAGGCGCTCTTGTAGGCCATGCCGCGCGCGGCTTCGATGTTCATGGCCATGTCGGCGATCATGAACTGGATGGCCTGGAACTCGGCGATGGGCTTGCCGAACTGCTGGCGCTGCTTGGCGTAGTCGATGGCGTGCTCCATCGCCGCGCGCGCGATGCCGATGGAGAACATGGCCGTGAGCGGGCGTGAGTTGTCCAGCGTCGACATGGCGATCTTCCAGCCCTCGCCCTCTTCGCCGATGCGGTTCTTCACCGGCACGCGCACGTCTTCGAACGTGAGCGCCACGGTGTTCGAGGCCCGCTGGCCCATCTTGTTCTCGTGGCGGCCCACGGTCATGCCCTTGGGCCGGCCCTCGACGACGATGCAGGTGATGCCCTTGTGCTTGAGCTTACGGTCGAGCGTGGCGAAGACGGTGTACTGATCCGCCACGCCGCCGTTGGTGATGAAGCACTTGGCGCCGTTGAGCACGTACTCGTCGCCCTCGCGGCGGATCGTGGTGCTCATGCCGGCCACGTCGCTGCCGGCACCGGGCTCGGTGAGGCAGAAGCTGGCGAACTTGAGCTGCTCGGTGAACGGCCGGCAGAAGCGGTCCCACTGCTCCTTGGTGCCGCCGAGGATGATCGGCAGCAGGGCGAGGTCGTTGGCCACCATCGACGTGGCCACGCCCGCGCAGCCCCACGAGGTCTCTTCGCTCACGATGGCCTGATCCAGATGGGGCAAGCCCAGCCCGCCGGCCTCCTGGGGGATGGCCATGTTCATCAGCCCCAGCTCCCAGCCCTTGGCGATGAGCTCGCGCGGGAACTCGGCGGTCTCGTCGTAGTGGGCGGCCTTGGGGCGGACCACCTCGCGCGCGAACTTGCGCGCGGTCTCCTGCAGGGCCTTCTGCTCGTCGGTGAGGGCGAAGTGCATGGGGGTCTCCTCGCGCGGTCGGTAACACGCGCAACGGGGCGAAGCAACGCCGGAGCCGGCAAGCGAGCGAGCGAACCGCACGTCCAGTCCGGGCGCGAAAATTGACGCCCACAGGCCGGAATAGGACGATAGTGCTCTCTTCCTCTCCTCAGGCCGATCCGGAATCGAGGGTGTTCATGCGTCGCATCGTGGGACTCGGTGTTGCGCTCGCGGCGTTGGTGGCCGTCGGGTGTTCGTCGAAGCCAAGCAAGTTTGATCAGAGCGCCACCGGCGGAAACGCTGCGGGTAATGGCGCCGGCACAGGCACGACCTCCGCGGGAGGATCTTCGGGATCGAGCGGGTCGAGCGGGACGACCGGCGCCGTCGATGCGGGCCCGTGCGCGGATCCGAACGCGACCCTCTCCGTGATCGCCGCACCCACCACGCTCGCCAATCCCGGCGGCTCCCTCCCGAGCTCGGGCAACTTCTCGGTGATCGCCAAGGACGGCGCGGGCAACCCGCTTTCGGACTGCAGCGTGGCCTTCCGGGAGTCCCCCGCTGACACCAGCACGCTCATCGTGGCCGCCACTCCCGACGTCGCCACCGACGGCGCCGGCACCGCGACCACGGTGCTCAACTCGACCCAGAACGTGGGTACCGCTCACGTGACCGCCACCATGGGAACGGCGACCACCTCCATCACCATCCAGGTCGGTCCTCAAGGCGATGGCGGCAACCAGTCGGGCTGCAGCGGCGACCTCAGCACGGCCACCCTCGCCGTGTTCAGCATGAACCCCAACAGCCTCGGCGTTCAGGGCGGGACTCTGCCCACTTCGGCCAATCTTCAGATGATCGCCAAGTACGCCAACGGCGCTGCTGCCACCGGCTGCACGGTGACGTTTGCTGAGCAGTCCGGAGAGTCGCTGGTCGCGATCAACCCTGGCAGCGCCGCCGTCGACGGCTCCGGTCTGGCGGCCACCGCGATCACCAGCGGCCAGAGCGCGGGCACCGCGCACATCGTGGCCACCCTGGGCGGCACGATCACCACGGTGGTGCCGATCACCATCGGCACTGGCTCGGGCGTGGACGCAGGCCCGCCCACCCCCAACGCCATCCAGTTCGTTGCCGAGACGCCGAACAGCCCGCCCATCCTCGGCATCGCCGGCTCGGGTATCAATGAGCAGGGCTCGATGACGTTCAAGGTCACGGACCAGACCGGCCTGGCGATTCAGGGCGTCACCGTGGCGTTTGGTCAGCTCACCTCGACGCAATTCGTGACGATCACCACGCCCACTGGCGCGACCGACAACTCCGGTCAGGTCACGGTCTCCTTCCACAGCGGAAGCACGGTGGGGATTGCGGACATCTCGGCGACGGTGCTGGACGTCAATGGCAATCCGACGACGGTGGTGGCGAGCCAGCAGATTCCGGTGCGCGGTGCGCGTCCGTCGGCGAGCGGCTTCTCCTTCCAGTGCTCGAAGGACAACCTGCCCGTCTACACCACCACGGCGAAGCTCGAGACCGTGATTTGCCACATTCGCCTCTCGGATCGCTTCGGCAACCGTGTGGGCATTCCCACCCCGGTCACGTTCCACACCGAGGCCGGCGCGATCTCGGCCAGCGTGCTCACGGCGCAGTTCGACTCCACCAACCCCTCCACGGAAGGTACCGCGGACGTCACCTTCACCTCGGACGTGGTGAACGGATTCTCCCCCGCAGACGTCGCCCCCGTTCCGGGCGAGCCGTCGTACACGAAGAACGGCGCCGTTCTGAATCCGCGTGATCAGCTCGTGACCATCATCGCCATCACCCAGGGTGAAGAGGCGTTCAACGACTCGAACGGCAACAACATCTTCGAGCCTCAACTCGGCGAGACGTTCGTTGACATGGGCGACCCGTTCATCGACGCCAACGATGACAACCTCTATGACGCCGTTTCCACGGGTGGGGCTCCCGAGCAGCGGTTCTGCGGCAGTCAGAACGTGCCTGGGGGCCTCGACGGCGGTGCCTGCCCCGGCGCGAGCTACAGCTACGGCAACGGCGTCTGGGACCAGAACGGCACCATCTGGACCTCGACGCACCTGGTGTTCACGGGTTTAGCGACCGCCTCCAACACCGATCCCTTCGGTGTCACGGACCTCGCGAACTGCATCCCCTACGGCGGCGGGTCGGAGACCATTGGCATCTATGCCTACGACCAATGGCTCAATCTGCCCGCGTCGGGCACCACGTACATCGCTGGGCTGCTCGGTTCCCCTTCCAACGTTGCGATTCAGCCGGCTCTGATCAGCAATCAGGACAGCCTGGGTACCATCGGCCTCGGCTACAAGCAGGTGGCGGCGTCGGACGGAGGTTCGTGCAACACGAGCAACGGCTCGGCCTGCGTGGTGAACACCTATTTCACGGGCTTCTCGCGCGACAGCGTCGGGACGCTCACCTTCACCAACAGCAATTCGGCACCGGATGGCGGTGGCACCTGCGCGCAGAATGCTCAGGCGCTCAACGCGCAGGTCACGGCCACCACGCCGAATTCGGGTACCGGTGCCGCGCTGACCACGAACTTCCAGGCGGGCTCCTTCCTGCACTAGAAAGTCGCGTACGTGAGCCGAACGCCCGCCCCGACCTCGCGTCGCGGCGGGCGTTTCGTTTCTACGAGAGGGCAGCCATGGCCCCAGTTTCCCCCTCCGCGCCGCTCTGCTAAACAGCGCGCACCATGGTCAAGCCCCGCGCCGCCAAGGCCGGCAAGTCCGCTTCGCGTCCGCGCTCGCCGCGCAAGCTGGTCGCCGTGGGCAAGGTCCATCCGGATCTCCTCTACGCGCGCCAGGTGATCCAGACCGAGGCCCAGGCCATCGCCAACGTGGCCGCGCGGCTCGACGAGGCCTTCGTGCGCGCGGCCGCCGCCATCGCCGAGTGCCAGGGCCGGATCGTCGTCACCGGCATGGGCAAGGCGGGCTTTCTGGCCCAGCGCCTCTCCGCGATCCTCGCGAGCGTGGGCATCCCCTCGCTCTACCTGCACCCGGCCGACGCGGTGCACGGCGACCTCGGCCGCGTGGCCCGCGGCGACCTGCTCATCGCCATCTCCAACTCCGGCGCCACCGACGAGGTGCTGCGCCTCCTGCCCGCGCTCTCGCACCTGGGCGTGACGCTCATGGTGCTCACCGGCCGCCGGCACTCGCCGCTCGCCAAGGCCGCGCACCACCTGCTCGACATCGGCCCGCTCGACGAAGCGTGCCCCCTGGGCATGGTGCCGACCGCTTCCAGCGCCGCGCTCCACGCGCTCGGCGACGCGCTGGCGATGACGGTGTCGCGCAATCGCAACCTGTCGACCGAGGAGTACGCGCGGCTGCACCCGGGCGGCTCGCTGGGCCGGTCGATGGTGCGGGTGCGCGAGGTGATGCGCGAGGGCGAGTCCAACCCGCTCGTGCGCGAGGACGCGCCGCTCTCGGCCGCCATCGTCACCATGACCAACACCCGCGGCCGTCCAGGCTGCGCGGTGGTCACCGACAAGGCCGGCCGGCTGGCGGGCATCTTCACCGACGGCGATCTGCGGCGGCTCATCGAGGGCGGCCAGCTCGACCTGGCCACGCCGGTGGGCAAGGTGATGAACGCGCGCCCGGTGACGGTGGGCCCCGACGATCGCGTGGTCGACGCGGCGGATCTGTTGCGCGCGCGCGCGATCGATCAGGTGGCGGTGGTCGACGGCTCGCGGCGCCCGGTGGGCCTGCTCGACGTGCAGGACCTGCTCGCCGCCCGCTTCGTGGAGTGATCGCGCGGTTGAATGTGACGCAAGGACCGCGCCACCCACGCTTCTGGGCGTTGAAGCGTCAACGTGGGGCGTACTAAGGTGGGCCGGTCGTGACCGATTCGATGGTGGTGCCGCTGTCGTCGTATCCGGCGCCACACCCCGGGGCCGGGATCGAGCGGGTGGGGGACCGACTGATGGCCGCTTCACCCGACGATCACCTGCACCACTTCGTCGAAGAGGACGAGTCGCCCTCGCACACCGCGGAGCGCGTGGTGGAGCTGGCCGACGGCTCCCGCACGGTGGCGCAGATCGCCTCGACGATTGTCGAGGAGTTCGAGGGGGCGACGCTGGAGCAGGTTCAAGACGACGTCCGCGCGTTCGTGGGCGCCATGGTGGCCAAGCAAGTGCTGGTGTTGCACGACCACCCGCTGTAGGACGCTCCCCATTCAGGGCCGAATTTCCAAGAAGTCTGCGATCTCCGAGGAGCAACGCGTGATTGCCCGAAACTTCCGAAGCCTTCACTTCGCGCTGGGCGCGATCTTCATTGCCTCGATCTCGTCGTGCTCGTGCGGCAGCTCGTCCGAGAAGAACCCCGGGGTGAAAATCACCAACCCCACCGCTGGGCAGGTGCTCACGCAAGCGGATGACTCGGACGCCGCCACGCCAGGGATCCAGCACGACGTGATCGTCCACGTCACCAACGTGACCAGCAATTCCACGCTCACGTTGACGATCAACGGCACGACGGTCGGAAGCCTTCAGCCGAGCGCGACCCAGGACCAGGGCGAAGACATCACCTTCCACAGCGTGCCGTTCCCCGCGGGGCAGGACACGGTCATCGCGACCGTCAAGGACTCGAGCACCAACAAGTCTGGCACCGACTCCAAGACCGTGAGCGTTACGCCCGCGGCCACGTGCAACTTCACTACGCCGGCCGACGGCGCCACCCTGACCTCCGACGAGGACGCGAGCACCGAGGTCTTCAACCAGAAGGTGCTTGTGCAGTGTCCGGCGTCGTTGGCGGCCTTGACCGGCACGTTGCAGGTGACAGTGGTCATCGGGAATCACCGGCAGGACGTCTCGCCGCTCACCGCCACGCTCGATTCCACGGGCCTCGCCACCTTCGACAAGGCCCAGCTGGGCGAGGGCACCAACGCGATCACCTTCACCGCTGTGGACAGCACCGGCACGACGGTGGGCTCCGCGAACGAGACCGTCATCGTGAACACCGGCAAGTGCCCGGTGATCCTGGGTGAGCACAACCACGTGATCTACAACGCGGCCGGCGGGACGCCCCCGGATCCCACCGAGACCCGCCCGGTGATTGCCGACACGGATCCCAACACGCCCGACGTGCAGGCCACGTTCACCGGCTACGTGGACACCGGCGTGTGCCCCGGCGCGTCGGCGACCATCAGCTTCGACAGCGCGCCGGCGGGCACGGCGACGGTGGACAGCTCCGGCGAGTTCATCTTCAGCAACGTCACCCTCCCCAACGGCGACCCGGTGCTCGAGGTGGTGCATGCCACGAGCGGGAGCAAGACTGGCGTGTCGGTGGCGAACACGTATGGCGTGGACTCGGTGATCCCTGTCCTCAGCATCAGCGCGCCTGCTTCGGGAACGATCACAGATACCGATGGCGGCACCAACGGCGTGAGCGAGCAAGTGACGGTGCACCTCGTCTCGGGCTTCAACGGCGAGGAGTTTGCGAGCCTCGCAGACAACGGCACGCCGCGCATCGGCCAGACGGCGATCTCTCCTCTGCCGGCAATTCCCGGTGACTGGCCCTTCCCGAACCCCGTGATGCTGACCACCGGCCCCCACTCGCTCGTGGCCACGGCGACCCGCAAGCTCGGCAATCAGGGCAACTCGCAGCCCGTGAGTGTGACCGTGCAGCAGCCGGGCGGCATTGGCCTCACCCTTCTTCAGCCGGGCACGACCAACGTGGTGTGCAACCACGCGAGCGATGAGAACCCGAACACGCAGGACTGTGACCTGACGATGAAGGTGCAGGCCAACGGCGCGGCCGACGGTGGCAGCGTGGCGTTCTGGTTCGACGACGGCGGCCAGACGACGGTGGCGCTCGACGCCAACCTTCAGGCCCAGACCCAGTTCCAGCTCCCGCAGGGCCAGCACACCATCGCAGCCGTGGCGAGCAACGGCCAGGCGGCGTCGAACCAGGTCACCGCGGCGATTCGCGTGGACACCATCGCCCCGGTGCTCACCTGGGTCACCCCTCCGCAGGACGGTGGTCCGAACACGGAGAGCAGCCAGACCTTCAGCGTGACCCTGCAGACCGACGCCGAAAACGGCCAGGTGGTCATGGTGACCCTTGATGGCGGCAACGTCGGCTCGGGCCCTGTGGACGGCGGCTTCGCCACGTTCAACGTCGCGGTGCCCGGCGAAGGTATCGCGCAGTTGCTCGTGGCCAACGTTCAGGACGACGCGGGTAATCCCGCAGTGCCGGCCGTGGTGGGCGTGGACGTCATTGTCGACGGTGGCTGCGTGATCAACCTCAACGAGCCGAGCACGCTGGTGATCAACGCGAGCACCGATGGCGGGCTGACCCAGACGATCACCGGCAACACGCCGACGCCCGCATGTGCGAACGGTACCGTGACGTTCCTCGCGGCGACGCCCGCGAGCGGCACGCCGAACCAGGTGGGCACCGCGCAGGCGGTCGGAGGCGCCTTCTCCTTCACCTACACGTTCACGGACCAGGCCTCGACCCAGTTCACCGCGCAGATGACCAGCCCGAGCGGCAATACGAATCAGGCGTCGTTCAATGTGAACGCGGACACGATTCCCCCCGTGATCTCCCTGAATGTGCCGCAGCAGGACGCCAGCGGGAACCTGTACGTGGTGGAGGCCTTGGGCAACCTGAACGTGGTCGCGGGGGCGCTCGGCTACGCCGCTGACGCGGACGGCAGTACCGCCGGCGCGCAGGTCAACGTGCTCATCAACGTGAGCGGCGTGGGTGACGTCTTTGGTTCGGGCGGAATGGGTTCGGTGAACATTCTCGAGGGAAGCACGCCGCTCATCACGCAGCCTCTCACGTTTACCCGAAATGACTTCTTCCAGATCGCCTCGCCCACGAGCGTTCCGGTCCTGACGTTGACGGAGGCGAAGAGCACCACATTCACGCTGGTGGCGACCGATTCGGTGGGCAACACGACCACCGTGAACATTCCGCTTCGCGTCAAGAGCGTGCCGCCGCCGCAGCCCACGCTCGTGACCACGGATCCGGGCAACGGGCAGTACACGCACGTCAGCAACTACCGACACGCGGACTTCCTCGTCGTCGCCTCGGATACGGCGGATCCCCAGGGCGACACGTTGGAGTTCGACGTGGGCTTCTCGGCTCCACTCCGATTCGGAAACGGGGTGTTCAACGACGGCGTCTTCGACAACACGGGTTACACCACAATCATCAACGAAGGCACCTTCGCCGCTTCGCCGGTGACCGTCACCAACGTCCCACCGCTCAACGACTACTCACTCGCGGCCCGAGCCGTCGACTCACTCGGCAACATCTCTCTCATCTCCAACGTGGCCGATATGGACACCCGGTTCCCACGAACGACCATCCCCTACGCTGGACCGTCAGCGGCTGGTGCGCTCTTTGGCTCAACGATCGCCCTCGGGCACATCAACACCCAGCCGGGCCACACCGCGCTCGACATCGCCGCGTTCGCCACCGAGCCAAACAGGGAAGGCTCGGTTCAGGTGATCTACGGCGGCTCGCTCACCACCACCCAGCAGTTCAACGGGCCGTTCACCACGAGCGCCTACTTCGGCAATCCGATGACTCTGGGTGACGTGAACAACGACGGTGCCGCCGACCTCCTCGTCTACGATAGCGACAGGATCGACGTGTACCTCTCCGACGGCACCACCCTGCCCACCACGCCGAGCTTCACGCTCACCGGCACGGGCGCAACCGACGCGTACACGCTCGCGGTGGTGCCCGACATCACCGGCGACGGCATCAACGACATCGTCATCGGTGATCCGATCGACGGGGCGGGTGGCCAGATCTTCGTGATTCGCGGGCGCGCAAGCTGGCCAGCCTCGGTCGACACCAGCGCCGCGGACGTCATCATCGACGGCGTCGTCCCAGGCTCGAACTTCGGCAACAACCTTCAGCACGGCACCATCGGGTTCCCCGGGTTTTCCGGCGACACGAGTAACGCGCTCGTCGTGCCCGCAGCGTCGACCAACATGGTGTACCTCTTCAAGGGAAGCGCGCTGATGGCGAAGGGCCAGGCGGCGACCATCGCCGACGCGATGACGACCTTCACCACCACCACCGTGCCCTCAAACTCTCGCTACGGGCACGCGCTACTCGCGTACGACATCAACAACGATGGGTTGGAAGACTTGCTCATCGCGGACACGGGCCAGCCTTCGCACGTCTTCGCCTACTTGCAGTCGGGAGGCACAGTGGTGGCCGATCCGGCGGCGAGCGCGTATCTCGGCGGGTCGCCCACCAATTTCGGCTATCAGATGGCCTCGGGCGACCTGAACGGCGATGGCATCGCCGACCTGGTCGTGGGCCGCGGCGTGACGGGAAACGCCCAGGCGCTGAACCTGTTCGTGGGGCGTGCAGGTGGAATTCCTCAGGGATCCGGTCCAGACTCGGCTGAATACGGTGACCTGCAGTTCGGCACCGACTTCGCCATCGGAGACGTGACGGGTGACGGGCTGCCCGACATCGTCGTGGGAGAGCCAGACAATGGCAACGGAACCGTCGAAGTCCTCCACTAGCGGTACGAGGCGGGCCTACGCTGCGCCGCGCGTGAAGAGCGAGCGGCTCCTGGGCACCGTATACGGGTGCACGCCGTCGACGTGTCCCAACTCCGCGTGCCCGAAGGGCACGACAATCTGCCACGGCTGGGATACGTCGTGTCAGCCCATCTGCACCTAGGGCTTTCTCGAGATCCAATCGTGCTTGGCGGCGCGCCAGAGCGCGAACCGAAGAAGCCCGAGTGCCTGCCACCTGCGCCGACTCGGCGGCCTCGCAAGCCAAATGGCTGAGCGGACCGGCCTCGCTAGCGGTCGAGCCAGCCCAAGCTTCGAGGCCGCCTGCCGCTCGTACGCTCTGGGCGCTCGCGGAGGTCGGCCGGTGAGCCAATTGGGTTGTCCTGCCCGCCCGTCGGGCTGACGCCTCGACCCTCAGGGCAATGACCCTGGCCAAATTGGCCGACTTCTCGACCACGCTGGCTCACGTGCCGCGGCAATGGGGAGCTTCGACCGCACACTGGGTCGACGCGTCGGCCAATTGGGTTGCCCTCCCAGCCAAATCGGCGCCGCAAGCTACACTCGTGGCCGTCATGCCAGTCCGATTGCTCCACGCCCTCTCCACCTCCGACGTCGAGCCCCTCTCCCACCTCGGCTGGCCCGACGGCCCGTGCACCGAGCGCATCTCCATCCAGATCCTCCGTCCCGCCACCGCCGATCGCCCCCTCGAGCGCGTCCGCTTCACCCGCCCGGGCTATTCGGTGGATGCCGAGCTCGACCTCTCCTCCCGCGAGCCCCACCAGATCGGTTCCATCCGCCTCCAGTGCGCCATCGCGGCTTCCACGTTCGGCCAGAGCGGCCTCCTCATCCACGGCGCGGGGCTGGCGCTCGAGGGCCGGGGTGCCGTCGCCGCGTTCGCGCCCTCCGGCGGGGGCAAGTCCACGCTCTCCAACCTCGCCGAGCGCTTCATCGGCCTCTCCGACGAGACCGTGCTCCTCGTCCCCGGGCCGCCGCCGCAGCTCTTCGCCACCCCGCTGCGCTCCAGCTCCACCAAGGTCCCCGAGCCGCGCGTGGATCCGCTGCGAGCGCTGCTCATCTTGGAGAAGTCGCTCGAGCCTTCATTCACCCGGCTCAAGCCCGACGTGGCCCTCAAGCAGCTCCTCTTGCAGGCCTACAAGCTCCCGCCCGAGCTCGCGCCGCCGGCGCAGGTCTTCAAGCGGGCGGCCAAGCTGGTGGAGAATGTCCCGGCGTACCGCTTCGCCTTCCCCAAGTCGCCTCTCGCGCAGGACCTCTTGCTCCGCCTCTTCGATGACGAGCTCTCGCCAGAAATTCCGTGAGCACCTCGGCCTCGACGACGCCGAGCGCACCGTGCCCACGGCGTCCATGTGGCCCACCATCCGCGCGGGCGACGGCATCCGCTTCCGCCGCGAGCGCCGCACGCCCCGGCTCGGTGAGGTCTGGGTGGCGGAGCTGGGCCAGGTGCACGTCTGCCATCGGGTCATCTGGGTGAGCGGCGAGCACGCGTGGCTCAAAGGCGACTGGGTGCTCGCGCCCGACGGCCGCGTCCCGGTGAAGCAGCTCTTCGGGCCGCTCTCCGCGGTGCGCCGCGGCGACGACTGGCGCCCCACCAATCGCCGGCGCGATCGCGCGATCGGATTGGCCCTCTCGCTGATCGGCTCCACCTGGCAGCTGACGCGTGGCGTCCTCGGTCGCGCGCGTCGGCTGGCGTTCGCGCGCTAGAACTCCAGCCGCAACGCCATCGCGCCGCGGCCCGGACCGACGCTCGGGCTGAGGGTGATCCGAATCGGATCCGGATCTTCGCGCTCGGCCCGCGCGCCCAGGCCCAACTTCTGCTGCAGCCGGAGGTTGAACTGCCCAGCGAGCTGGTGCGCCTCCACGCCGGTGATGGGCATGGGGTTCATCTGCCAGCCGAAGCCCGCGAGCACCAGGCCCAGCCCGCTCCCGCCGATGCCCACCAGCGCCGCGCCGGTGCTGGCCGAGGCGCGGCTGTCGTCGACGGAGTGCAGGCAGGCGGTGGTCGCCGGGAAGCCGCAGGTGTCGAAGGTGGGCGCGGAGTTGGCGATGGCGATGGCGGCGATGAGCGAGCCCACGACGACGAGCGACCCGCCGACGATGAGCGTGTTCCGCGTCGTCTCCCGGCTGCGGTACGAATCGGCGAGGTCGTGGCGGCCCACGCGATCGAAGAACTCCGGCATGGCCAGCGGCTGGTGCATCGTGCCCAGGTACGGGCCTTCGAACCACTGCGGACCCCAGTACGTCCAGCGCGCGTACGCGCCGAAGCCCACGAACTGCTCGGCGTACGCGGCGCGCGCCTGAGCGGGCCCGGGCGGGACCTCGGGCGTGAGCGGCGCTTGCACGGGACGTCCTGGAACCACGTACGGCGAGACGGGCGGCGTGGTCACCGGCGGCGGTGGGATCTGTCCCGGCGGCGGCACGGCGACCTGCGGCTGGGGCGTCACCGGCGTCGCGGCTTCCTCGGATCCGGACTCGGAGCTGCCCGCTGCGTCGGGTTTCGCTTCCGCCACGAGCGCGCCGAGCTGCTTACCGTGCGCGTCGAGGAAGTCGACCTGCGCTTGCGGAGGCGCGTCACCCATGGGCGCGACGCGGAGCAAGGCCACCGCGTCCACGCCCAGCGCCGCGGCCTTCTGGACGATCTCCGCGTCGAAGAGCTGCGAGGTGTCGCCGAGCGCGGCGTCGTCGAGCGCGGTCGCGCCCGCGGCTCGTAGGGCCTGCACCAGCGCGGTCGCAGCGGCGTCGAGCTCTTCGTTCGACGGTCCCTCGCGGACGACCATCACCTTGGCCGGCAGGTTGGGCAATGCCTTCTTCACGGCCAGTGAAGAGAGCCCGGCGGACCAGGTCGTCGGCTCCGCGAAGGCGCTCGGGGCGACCAGGAGCAGCAGCAGAAACAACCCACGCGACATCGACGGCTCCGGGCGCCACGGAAAAACGTGGCGTCGCCGAAGCAGGGGTGCAAGCGGGCCGTCGGCTACACGACGTGCAGCGCCTGGAGGAGCTCGCCGAGGATGAGCAGCACCACGGTGATCTCCAGCCAGAGCAGCCGGTCGTTGTCGACCTCACTCTTCAGCAGCGTGTACACCTGGGCCACGCTGCTCTCCTTGCGGTACACGCTCTGCGCCCAGTCGGTCACGCGGAAGCGGCCCACGGCGCTGCGGTACACGCGCGCCAGGTAGAAGTCGCCGATGATCTTCAGCGCGTTCTCCACGCGCTCGGTGAACTCGCCCAGGTCCAGGGTGAGCGCCAGCGTGCGACGCCGCAGCCGCGAGTAGCGCGAGGAGAAGATGCTCCACCACGGCCGCTTGGCGAGGTTCACCTCGTCGAAGATGCCGTCCAGGTTCTGGTCGAGCATGGCGTCGTAGTAGCGAAGCTCCAGCAGCTGGGTGTTGGCGATCTCCAGGATGTCCGGGATGTCGGGCGAGCCGGAGGGCTCGTAGACGAAGGCGCTGTTCCAGTCGATCACCGCCAGGTCGCGGTCGGAGTAGGCGTGCCGGTGGCGCATCACGTCGCTGCGCTGCTGCAGGGAGATGCGGGTGGTCTTCTCACCGAGCAAGAGCCGGGCGATGTCGCAGCGCTGCAGCACCTCGGCCGTGGTGGGCGAGCCCTCCAGCGCCTCGATGAAGGCCACCGTGTACGACTCCTCGCCTTCCCAGAGGTGCGGCTGCCGCATCGCCGGGCCCAGCCGGCGCGAGAGCTCGGTGGCCTCTTTGCGACAGAGCGCGTCGAGCGGGGCGTTGTCGTAGAGCGCGTCGGCGAGGCCGATGAGGGTCTCGAACGGCGTCGCCGGCGCGAGGGGAAAGGCGAGCACGAAGCTGATCGCGCCGTAGTCGTACACGCGCGCGCGCAGCTCGGCCGTGAGCTTGCCGCCGGGCATGTCCAGCTCGCGCGAGCCCAACGGCACGTTCACGGGCGGGTTGCGAAGCTCGAGGTACTGCGAGTTCTCACGCAGGAGCTTGAGCCGGGTGGCGCCGGGCACGAGCAGGCCCTGAACGCGGGTGAGGTCGATCTCCTCGGCGACGTCGTAGAGCCGATAGGCAAGCAGCAGACCGCGCTCCACCGCGGGTGCGCGACCCGGCGCGGGCTCTGGTACAACCTCGCCATCGCCCATGGGCTCGGGCGCGTGCGACGAGCGTGGCGAGCGAGGAGCGTCTTCGGTTTCCATGGCGTGGCTCGAGAGCTTCGGCTGGGGAAAGGTAGCGCTGATCCTGGCGCTCTTCGCTGCCCTTTTTGTGATTCGCCTGGTGTCGGGCGGTCGACCCGAGCTCGGGCCCGCGCGGCGTCGCCGCCGTCGGCGCATCGACGGGAGTTGAACGCCGGACGCCGCCCCTCTAGGCTCGATTTCCCATGGCCGATCGCGGATTCGATCTCAAAGAGTCGGTGATCGAGGGCTTCTACACGGTCAAGGGGCTGCTCGAGCAGTTCGTCGACGACTTCCGGTCGCGCGATCGGTACTTCAAGTACAAGGTCGGGGTGATCGCCGCCTGGCTCACCGTCTCCACCATGACGCTGGGTGTGTCCTGCGGCGGCGGCCCCAAGGACAACAGCCTCCACGCGCACACCCAGGTCACCCAGGTGCTCGACGACAAGAGCCTCCTGGTGCGCAACGACTCGAACGCGCTGTGGAAGGAAGTGCACCTCACGCTGAACGGGAAGTTCACGGCGTACACGCCGGAGATCCCCGCGGGCGGCAAGTTCGTGATCGCGGTGCGGCAGTTCGTCGGTCCGGACGGCCAGTTCCCGGCGAAGGACCTCACGCCCACCAAGCTTCGCGTGGTCTGCAGCGAGGGCGCGGACGAGCTGGATCTCACCAAGCCGCAGGACGTCGAGAACTAGGTTCGCGGGCTACTTCTTGGGCCGCTCGAGCCCGAGCTCCTTCATCACCAGCTGCAGATCGTCCCACGCCTTGCGCTTCTCGCTCGGCGACCGAAGCAGGTAGCTGGGGTGGAACGTGGGCATCAGCTTCATGCCCCGATACGCGCGCCACTGGCCGCGCATCCGGGTGATGGAGGTGGGGTCGCGGAGCAGCGTCTGCGCGGCGAACTTGCCCAGCGCGACCACCACCTTGGGACGGATCGCGTCGAGCTGCTGGAGCAG
This sequence comes from Deltaproteobacteria bacterium, assembly GCA_018266075.1. GTDB lineage: Bacteria > Myxococcota > Myxococcia > Myxococcales > SZAS-1 > SZAS-1. The sequence goes on from JAFEBB010000003.1 coordinate 168,074, forward strand.
GAACGGCTCGCACTGCTCGATCTCGTCGGGCTCGGGGTTGCGATTCCCCGGCGGCCGGCACTTCACCACGTTGCAGATGTAGACCTGCTGCCGCGAGAGGCCCATGGCCTCGATCATCTTGTCCAGGAGCTGCCCCGCCGCGCCCACGAACGGCTCGCCCTGAAGGTCCTCGTTCTCGCCTGGGCCCTCGCCCACGAACACCAGCTCCGCGCGCGGGTTGCCCACGCCGAAGACGAGGTTCTTGCGCTTCTGACAGAGCTTGCAGCGCTTGCAGTCGCCGAGGTCGGCGCGGATCTGCGCGAGGCGCGCCACCGGATCTCCGCTCGGCGGCGCGACCGGCGCGGGCGGCGCGAGGGGTCTTTGCGCGACGGGCGCGGGCTTGGCGATGGGAGCCGGAGCCGTCGGCGGACGCGCGGGGCGGACCTGGTTCGACGGAGCCTGCGGCGGACGCTGCAGCGCCACGGCCTGGCGATCGCGGAGGACGCGCTCCTCGCCGGCGTCGCGGAGCCAGGTGGCGTGGGCCCGGGCGTCGCGGATGAGCTCGGCCAGCTCGTCGGCGGGGTTCGACATGGCGCGTTCATACCATGGCCGCCCGCCTGACCGGGCGCGACGAGCCCTGCATCGAAAAGGGGCTCCTGAGCTAACATCGCTCTGGGCCGGACGACCGTGAATCCTTTGAGCACCAACCGATTGCCGCACTCCCTTCCCGCTCTGGAGGCGTGGTGAACGAGCTGACCCGCCCACCCGGCTCGAACGCCGCCGACGGCGACGCGGACACCGTGGCCAGCGAGCAGCGGCCGGGCGCGGTCGATCCGCTGATCCAGTCGGTCGTGAGCGGGAGCTACCGCATCGAAAAGCTGCTCGGCGCGGGCGGCATGGGCAAGGTCTACGCCGCGCAGCACACCCGGCTGCCCAAGCGCGCGGCCGTCAAGGTCCTGCAGCCGGAGATGTCGCGGGTGCGCGACGCCTACGAGCGCTTCAAGCGCGAGGCCGAGGTGGCCAGCAGCCTGGGCAGCCGGCACATCGTCCAGGTGCACGACTTCGGCATCCTCGGCGACGGCGCGCCCTTCATGGTCATGGAGTACCTGGACGGCGAGGACCTCGCCGCCCGCCTGAGCCAGCGCGGCCGCTTCTCGCCCGGCGAGCTCATCCCCATCCTCGACGAGGTCGTGGCCGGGCTGGCCGCGGCGCACGCGCACCAGGTGATCCACCGCGACATCAAGCCGGCGAACATCTTCCTCTCCCGCGAGTCCGACGGCACCGAGGTGGTGAAGATCCTCGACTTCGGCCTGTCGAAGGTGCGCGGCATCTCCAACTCGCTCACCGGCGCCAACGCCATCGGCACGCCGGCGTACATGAGCCCGGAGCAGCTCACCGCCAACCCGCGCCTCGACGCGCGCACCGACGTCTACGCGCTGGGCATCACCCTCTTCCAGCTCCTCACCGGCCGGCTGCCCTTCGAGAACGTGTCGCTGGTGGTGCTCTGCCAGAAGATCCTCCAGGAGGATCCGCCCAAGCCGAGCGCGTTCCGGCCCACGCTCACGCCGGAGCTCGACACCGTCATCGCGCGCGCGCTCACCAAGTCGCTCGACAACCGCTACGGCAGCGTCACCGAGCTCTGGAGCGAGGCCCGGCCGGCGCTGGAGCGGTGCCAGCAGCAGATGCCGCCGCCGGAGCAGGAGCAGCAGGCGGAGCAGGTGCAGAGGCAGGCCGAGCAGGCCGCGCAGCAGAACGACACCGCCATCCGCTTCAACGACACCAAGCCGGATCCGAGCGGATCCGGCGAGCCCGCGCGGCGCAGCAGCGAGAACCTCACCCTGCGCGGGGGCAAGTCGCCCATTCCGGGGCTCGCGCCCACGGCGATCACGCCGGTGTCTGCGCTCACCCCGCCCGTGCCGGTCGTGCCGCCCACGGCGATGATGCCGGCGGTCGACGCCCGGCAGGACTCCGTCTCCGAGCTGTTGCCGAAGCGATCGAAGATGGGCTGGGTGATTGGCGCGGCGCTTCTGGCCCTTGTTGCCGGTGGGATCTGGTGGATCACCCGACCCACCGACGTCGGCTCGGCTGTGGCCGTCGCGCCACCGGAGCCGCTGCCGGTGGCCACGCCCAGGCCGCTCGCCCCGCCTGCGGCGCCGGCGCCCGCGCCAACTGCCGTCGCGCCTTCGCCCGCACCCACGCCCGTTGTCGCTGCTGCCCCGCCTGCTGAACCGACTCCTGCGCCCGCGACCCCCACTGCCAAGGGCCACCACGGCGGCGCCAAGAGCGGCAAGCCCACCAAATCGAAAGACGGACTCATCGATGCCACGAACTTCTGATCTGCTCGGATCCATCGCGCTGGTGCTCGCGCTGGTGCTGGGCGCTGCGCCCGCCGCCGCCGAGAAGGAAGACCCCGCCCGCCAGAAGGCCAAGCAGCTCATCCAGCAGGGCACGGCGCTCTACTCCGAGGGCGACTACCAGGACGCGCTGGGCAAGTTCCGCGCTGCCTACGAGGCGCTGCCCAACCCCAAGCTCTTCTTCAACATCGGCCAGACGGCGATGAAGCTGAACGACGCCGCGGCCGCTGCCAACGCGTTCGGCGCCTTCATCGACCAGACGCTCCCCACCTCCGACCTCGCCCAGCAGCGCGCCATCGCCCAGCGGGACCTGCAGCAGCTCGGCCAGCAGCTCGCGCGGTTGAAGCTGGTGCTGGAGCCCTCGGACGCGCAGGTGACGGTGGACGGCGAGAAGGCGGATCCGTCGGGCACGTACATGAGCCCCGGGTCGCACAAGATCCACGCGAGCGCGGACGGCTTCGCGCCCAAGGACGTGGTGGTCGAGCTGCATGCGGCGGAGAACCGCAGCGAGCCGGTGCGCCTGGTGGCCGCGCCGCCGCAGCAGCCGCTGGTGGTGGTGAACACGCCGCCGCCCGCGCCCCAGCCCACGCGCGATGTCCCGCCGGCGGCGACGCCGAGCACGACTCCATCGACTGCAGCGGCCGCTGTGACCGCTCCGGCTCCCGCGCCGAGCCACACCGCGGCCTACGTGGCGGCTGGCGGGGCGGCGGTGGCCCTGGCGGCGAGCGCGGTCTTCGGGGTGATCGCCTCGGGCGAGAACAGCAAGCTCGCCGACGCCACCTCGGGCAAGACCACGGGCGTCGTCCTCCCTGGCGACGTGCCGGACCTGCGCTCCGGCATCAAGCGCGACGCCGCCATCTCCACCGTGGCCCTGGGCGTGGGCGCAGTGGTGACGGGCGTGGCCGCGTACCTCTTCTTCTCGAGCTCGCCGGAGCCGGCGCCCGAGCCCCACGACGGCCACATCTAGGAATCCATCCATGACCCCCGCACGAATCGCGGCCTTCGGCGCGTTGATCCTGGCCAGCAGCGGCTGCTCCTTCTTCGTGGATCCGAACGCTGCCTGCCACGACGGCAGCTGCCCGCTGGGCCAGGTGTGTGATCCCTCCGGCGTCTGCGTGGTCGCGCCCGCGAACGGCAGCACCGCGTCGTCGTCGTCCAGCGCGAGCAGCGGCGCGACGAGCACCACCGAGGGCAGCTCGAGCGCGTCGTCGTCGTCGAGCAGCAGCGGATCCGGATCCGGATCCACCACCGCGAGCTCGTCTTCGAGCAGCTCCAGCAGCAGCACCAGCGTGTCGTCCTCGAGCAGCTCCGCGACGTCGTCCAGCAGCTCGGGCACGACGACCGACTCGTCGTCGTCCAGCAGCGCGACGTCTTCGAGCAGCTCCGGAACCTCGAGCGCCAGCTCCACGGGCACCAGCTCCTCGAGCTCCACGACCACGAGCAGCAGCACCAGCAGCACCGGCACGACCGGGACCACGGGCACCTTCGACACGGTGACGGTCAACAACTCCGGCCGCTATGGCGCGTCGCTGGTGACGGTGCTGGCGTCCGCGGGCAACGCGCCGCGCCAGTTCATGGTGGGCGGCACGCTGGGCGGGCCGAGCAGCAGCACCTACGACCTCTCGGTGGCGGAGATCAGCGACGGCGGGGCGGTGCGGACCGTCGTCACCAATGGGCTGGTGGTCGGCCGGCGGCACGCGGTGATCATGGACCTGGGCCCCACCGTCTACGCGCTGGGCGGAGAGGACGGCCAGGGCGGGCTCATCTCCGGGTCCAACGACGAGGAGTCGGACGGCATCACGCCGGGTGGGGCGCCGGGCGGCTTCAGCAGCTCCTCGAACCACCTGATGGCGAACCGGGCGGGCGCGTCGGTGGCGGTGGTGCCGGTGGGCACGAGCAACCCCAACCCGCTGTTTGCCTACGTGGTGGGCGGCTGGGACGCGACCCGCCACCCCATGAAGACCGAGGTCTCCAAGTTCGATCCCAACCTGGGCGGATCGCCTTCGGCGTTCAGCCAGCCCTCGTGGTCGACGCCGGTGCCGCGCGTGTTTGCGGGCATGGTGGCCGTGAACGGCACGCTCTACGTGGTGGGCGGCGCGGTCATCGCGCCCGACGGAGGCATCTTCGCCGAGACCCAGACGCTCTCCGCTTCCATCTGGAGCGACGGTGGGCTGGGAACGTTCGCCCCCGTGGCGGGGATGGACCTGAACGGGCCGCACGTCGACCCGGCGGTGTACGTGGATCCGGGCACCAACGAGCTGGTGGTGATGGGCGGGTTCACCGACGTGCCGGACCTGGTGAGCAGCCCCACGCCCACGGCCTCGGTGGAGGTGGCGCCGTACGCCAACGGCTACAGCGGCTTCCGGCCCGCCCACCTGCACCTCACCGAGGCGCGCGGCGGGCTGGTGGGCACGTTCATGCGCGGCGCGTCGGTGGCGGAGGGCGGCCTGACCCGGGTGAGCGGCAACGACACCACCACCGATGACGTGGAGACCGCAAACCAGAGCCAGCTCTGACCGCTCACCCCGGGAGCTGCATCGCTCGGTTTCGAGCCCGGGGTCAGCGGGCCGCGAGCAGCGCGGCCACGCGATCCAGCACGGCGTCGGCGAGGGCGTCCTTGCGCTGGAGCGCGAGCGGCTCCTGCTTGCCGTCGCGGTGGAGCAGGGTGGCGGCGTTCTGGTCCACGTCGAAGCCGCGATCGCTTTGCGCGACGTCGTTGGCCACGACGAGATCCAGGTTCTTCTTCTGCAGCTTGGCCTGCGCGTTCGCGAGCAGCTGCTCCGTCTCCGCGGCGAAGCCCACGAACACCGGCCGCAGCGGCCCCGTGCCCGCGGCCTGGCTCGCTTCACCGAGCACGTCCGGCGTGCGCTCCAGCACCAGCGTCTCCGCGCCTTCGCCCTTCTTGAGCTTCTGCTCGGCCACCTGCGCGGGCCGATAGTCGGCGACGGCGGCGGCGGCGATCACCGCGTGCATCCCTGGCAGCGCGGCGAGCGTGGCGCGGAGCAGCTCCTGCGCGGTGGTGATCCGGATCAGCGTCACGCCCGGCGGCGGCGAGATCGACACCGGTCCGCTCACCAGCGTGACCTCGGCGCCCCGGCGGCGCGCGGCCGCGGCGATGGCGTAGCCCATCTTGCCGCTCGAGCGGTTGGACACGAAGCGCACCGGATCGATCGCCTCGCGCGTGGGCCCCGCGGTCACCAGCACGCGGCGGCCGGCGAGGTCGTGGGGCGCGAGGAGGCGCTCGGCGGCGTCGAGGATGGCGTCGAGGGTGGCCAGGCGGCCGGCGCCCACGTCGCCGTCGGCGAGGGCGCCGCTCTCCGGGCCCACGAAGTGGAAGCGGGGCAGCTCGCCGAGCGCGGCCACGTTCTCTTGCACCAGCTCGTTCTCCCACATGGCCGTGTTCATGGCCGGCGCGAGCAGGATGGGGCAGCGCGCGGCGAGCAGCGTGGTGGTCACGGCGTCGTCGCCCAGGCCGGCGCGGATGCGGCCGAGGAGGTCCGCGGTGGCCGGCGCGATGACGAAGAGGTCCAGCCCGCGCGCGATGGCCAGGTGGCCGTAGGCGGAGTCCTGCGCGGGATCGAGCAGGTCGGTGAGCACCGGCCGTCGCGCCAGCGCCTGGAAGGTGAGCGGCGAGACGAACTGCGTGGCCGCGCGCGTGAGGCAGACGCGCACGTCGGCGGCGTCCTCTTTCACGAAGGCGCGCACCAGCTCGCAGGCCTTGTACGCCGCGATGCCGCCGCCCACGCCGATGGCGATGTTCTTGCCCGAGAAGCGAGCCATGCCGTGGTTATAGCGCCGGATCCGGCTCGGATCTGCTTTCCGGACGAGGCGCCCGGTCGCGGGCCGTGGGTCGTGGGTCGTGGGTCGTTCGGAGACGCCCAGGCGGCTCGCGAAGCGAATCGGCCTAACTCGACGCGCCGTCGTCGTCGTCGGTCTTCGGCTTCTGCTTCTTCTTGGGCGCCGGATCGGGCTTCTTCTTGGGCGCAGGCGCGTCGCTGTCGTCCTTGAGCTTCTGCGGCTGCTCTTCGGACGCGTCGTCCTTCTTGGGCTTGTCGTCGTCGCCGATGGCGTCGCTCTTGGGCTTGCTGGGCGTGGGCCGGACGATGTCGAAGTTGTAGCGGAGGTCGATGGCGAAGACCTCCGTCTGCCCGCTGTAGCTGTAGGGCGGATCCGGGTTGGTTTCGGTCTTGTCCGCGTGGCGCTGGCCGATGATGCCGTACTGGAACACCGCGTCGATCTCCACGGGCTCGGTCATCGTCTCCATGGGGCTCATGAAGCGGAAGCCGATGCCGCCCGAGAGCACGTGCGTGGGGCCGTCGAGGATGTTGGTGAGCCCGTTCTGCAGGGGCACCATGGTGGGGCGGAAGTAGTAGCCGCCGCGCAGGTCCACCGAGTCCACCACGCGCCACTCCACGCCGAAGCGGGGGATGAGGATGTCCTCGAAGCCGGGCGGCGCGTCCTGCGAGCTCATGGCCAGCGCGTCGGTGAGCCCCAGGCCCGAGGCGAGGACGCCGCTGAACTTCACCTGGATGGCCGCGGCCGGGTTGGGCGCCGCGCTCCAGCGGGCGTACTCGAGGTCGGCGTCGAGGGTGACCGACGGGATGGGCGCGTAGTGCACGCCGAGCGTGAACTCGTTCGGGGTGAAGAACACCACGCCCTTCACATCCAGGAAGAGGCTGCCCACGTCGCCCAGGGCGATGTTGGTGGGCAGCTCGTAGTTGAGGTCCATCGACTGTCGCCAGCAGAAGCCGATGCGCAGGTTGCTCAGCGGGATGAGGGTGAGCCCGGCCACCAGGCCCTGCTTGGTGATGAGCTCGTTCACCAGGTCGCGGCGCTGGAAGTTCTTGTTGAAGAGGTCGACGTTGAACTCGATGTCGCCCGAGAAGTCCGAGAGCGCCTGCAGGCCCAGGCCCAGGTAGAGCCAGTCGGTGGGCTTGCCGCCCAGGCCGAGGAACACCTGAATGCGGTCGGGCGAGGATTGGTAGAGGTACCAGCTCGGCTCGCTGGGCTCCACCGCTTGAACCTTGATCAGGTTTCGCGTGGGCAGCGACAGGCCCACGCCGAGCGCGAGCCGGTCCTGGAGCTTGCCCGCGAAGGGGAAGATGAAGCCCAGCGTGTACGAAGCGGAGCTGGGCGGCCCGTCGGGGAGAGCGAGCTTGGCCGCAGGGTCGTCGGGCGTGACCGTGGTGCTGGGCGACTCGTAGAAGATGCCGAAGCCCAGGTTGATCAGGGAGTGATCCACGATCAACGACGGGTTGTAGAAGGTGGCGGTGAAGTCGCGGGCGTCGGAGGTCATGGCGCCGCCCATGGAGAGCGCGCGCGAGCCGAAGCCGAAGGTGTCGAAGGTGCTGGCGTGGGCGGGGAGCGGCGAGAGCAGCAGCAGGACCAGCGCGAGCTTTCGCATCCGCCGATCGTCAGCGGGAGTGCGGCGGAGTGTCAATGACTTGAATCTTTGCGCGGGGCGGTGAAGTGGAGCGGCACGTCGACCTCGTCCGCATCCTCTTTCACCGTCGCGCCCAGGAGCCGCGTCTGCAGGCACTCAGCAAGGTGCACGCGAAAGCCCTCGAGCGGCGGCGCGAAGCTCGCTTGCACCACGCGATGCCCCTCGAGGGTGAGCGTCGCCGTCGCGTCGATGGCGTCGGGCTTGTCGGTCGAGAGCAGGTGCTCCTGCCAGCAGGCCTCGAGCGCGCGCGTCACGCGCACGAGCGGCGCGGCATCGGCGGCGGCGGCGAGCTCCCACTCACGGATCGCGAACGCGTCGTGCGCGCGGGCTTCGGCCATGGCGCGAACCTGGTCGCGCTCGGGCCCGTCGCCCTGGCCGTCGACCTGCAGCGCCGTCTCCAGCTTCTCCACGGCTGCCCAGCCGCGAGCGAGCGCGCGGTGCACGTCGGCAGGGTGGTCGCGCTTGCCGAGCAGCGGCCGCGCGGCGGAATCGAGCGCGCGCGCGGCGATGAGCGCGGCGCGAACCGTCTCCACCGAAGCTTTCTTCGGCGCCTCGAGCTCAGCCAGCTTGGTTTGCAGCGGCACGGGGATTGGCTCCGCCGCCAGCGCGATGGCCAGCAGCGCCGCGACCACGCGCTACTCCTCGATGAACGGCTGCACCGCCTGAGCGATGGCCAGCTCCTGCCGCGCCTCGGAGAGGTTCGCGTTGGCCGCGCGCAGACGGTCGGAGAGCACCTGCACGAAGCTCCACAAGAGCTTCACCGCGAGCACCGGCTCCTTCTTCATCAGCGTCATCAGGTCGTTGCGCGAGACCACCATCACGCGCGTCGGCTCGCTGGCGCGCACGGTCGCCGAGCGCGGCTCGTTGTCGATGAGCCCCATCTCGCCGAAGTGGCCGCCCGCGCGAAGCTCGGCGATCTCCACGCCGTTCTTCTCGATGGAGACGCGTCCGCCCACGACGATGAACAGCTCTTCGCCGGGCTGGTTCTCGAGCACGATCTCGCGGCCGCCGGGATAGGTGCGGCTGGTGGCGATCGCGAGGATCGCGGCCTGCTCCTTGTACGAGAGGTGCTTGAAGAGCGGGATGCGACGCAGCGCCTCGAAGCGCGCGTTGGTCTCGGCCGCCTGCGCGCTCGCCTGCGCCTGGCCCGGGACTTTGACGACGACGGCGGTGATGTTGTCCTTGCCGCCGCGCGAGTTGGCGAGGTCGATGTACTTCTTGGGCTGCTCGGCGGGCTCGCCGGCCATCAGCGGCGCGACTTCCTCGTCGGCGAGGTAGCCGTGCAGACCGTCGCTGCAAAGCATGTAGACGTCGCCCGGGACGAGGTCCACCAGCAGCGTGTCCACCTGCACGCTCTCCTGGATGCCCACCGCGCGGGTGATGACGTTGCGGTACTGCGAGGTCGCGGCCTGCTCCTTGGTGATCTGGCCGGCCTTGATCTGCGCGTTGACGAGGGTGTGGTCCTCGGTGAGCCGGTGCGCCTGGCCGCCGCGGAGCAGGTAGATGCGCGAGTCGCCCACGTGGCCGATGACGGCGCGGTCGCCCGCGGTGGCCAGGCCGACGAACGTCGTGCCCATGCCGCGCTTGGCCGCGTCGTTGCTGGCCATCTTGTAGATCTCGGCGCAGGCGCGCTGGACGGCCTGCTCCATCAGGCCCTGGGCAGCGAGCTTGTTGCCGCTGGAGGGATCCTTGGCGAGGCGGCGCATCACCTCGGCGTTCTTCACGAAGATGTCGCGCACCACTTCCACTGCCTTGGCCGAGGCGACTTCACCCGCCGCGTGGCCGCCCATGCCGTCGGCCACCACGTAGACGCCGGCCGCGTCGTCGGCCAGGAACGCGTCCTCGTTGTGCTGGCGCTTGCGGCCCACGTCGGTGAGGGACCACGACTGGACTGGGGGCATGAAACGCTCCTGCGCGGGCCGGATGCGGACGGAATCCTGCTTATAGACCGAGGCGCCAAATCGTGTCGATGGAGTCTTCCCGTGACTCTGCGCCGGCCAGGTGACGCGCGTCACCGACTGGGGATCTGGATCAGGGCAAGCCCAGCTCGCCCTTCAGCCGCTTCACGATCTCGAAGTACTCCTTGCGGCTGAACGGCTGGTTGAGGATGTGGAAATCCTTCTTGGACAGGCCCACGCAGCCGAAGCAGTAGGTGCAGTCGGAGCAGTTGCGCGAGTAGGTGAGGTAGGCGCTGCCGGTGCAGAGCTCGCACTGCACGCAGTACGCGCTCGCGTGACACGAAATGCAGTCCACCGAGTGGGTGCACTCGGTGCAGTCGCGGCAGTTGTCGCAGTGGTTGCAGCGGTAGCAGTTCTGACACCCGTTGCAGAACATGCACGCCGTGCAGCGCTCGCACTGCTTGCAGGCGTAGCTGCCCGGGTTGCCCGCCTCGGTGGTGAAGGCCCGCGCCAGCCGCTGGTACTCGTCGAAGAAGCTGCGCTTGGTCAGCTTGGCGAGGTCGGCGGCGCTGATCAGGGGAGCGGTCTCGGTCTTGGCCATGGGGGGCGAGCCTAGCAAAGCCCGGCCGGGACCCAAGCGCCGCGAGAGGGGACGCTGAAATGACACGCGGCGCGCCCCCGCGAGGGAGCGCGCCGCGCGAACTTCACAGCCAACCCAGCGTTACGGGATGCTGACCTGCAGGGTGCCGTTGGGCGCCGCGCCACCCTTCACCTGGTCGACCCAGATGTAATAGGTGGTGTTGCCCGGCAGAGCGCCGCCGCCGTCGACCGCGGTGCTCACCGTGCCCGCGCCGCACGCCAGCTCGGTGCCCGTGCCGCAGGGCGAGTCGGTGATGAGCATCGCCGCGACACCCACCTGGTCCACGCCGCCGTCCGGCTCGATGTACGAGGTGGAGATGCTCGGCGCGCCCGCGGCCGGCGTGGTCACCGAGAACACCACGTCAGCAGCGAGCGGAACCGGCGCGCCCGTGTTCGGGTCCACGCAGATGCTGTTCAGGTCGGCCGGATCCGGCTGGATGTTGTTGTTGGCGCCGAAGGTGTCGAACGCCGCCGTGCCGAGCGCGCCGCCGTCGGGCTGCGTAGCCAGTGCGATCGCCACTGCGCCCGAGCAGGTGTCGTTCGCGGGCGGAGGAACGGGCGCGGCCAGGGTGACCGTCACATCGAACGGGCCGCTGGCTGTGCCGTACCCGTCCACCGCGAGGATGTAGCTGCCCGCGGGGACACTGGCCTCATCCAGGGTGACCGGGCCGCCCACGGTCGGCGCGAAGCCGCAGGTGAGCTCGCCGCTGGGACCCGCGTCGGCCAGGGGGCAGGCCGAGTCGATAGAGACGATGGCATCCAGACCACCGCCGTCCTGGGGCGTGACGACCGCGGTCACGCGCTGGGGCTGGCTGAGGGTGAAGCCGTAGTACACGTCCGGCGCGCCCTGGCCGCCGCAAGTCGATGCGAGCTCGTCGTTGGCGGCGAACGAGGTACCGCTCACCGTGGCCACACCGGAGCCGTCGAAGGTCAGCGCATCGGCGGCGGTGCAGAGGTCGTTGGCCGGCGGAGGGACCGGCGCGGCGGTGGTCACGGTGAGGTCGAAGGCGCCGATCGAGCCGGAGTAGCCATCGACGACGATGAAGTAGTCGCCCGCAGCCACGTTGGGCAGGGCGAGGTTGGCGCTCGCGCCGGCCTGGTTGCACCCGAGCTCGGTGGCGCTCGCGCCACAGCCCGAGAGCAGGTCCACCACAGGCTGGAGGCCACCGTCGGTGTTGGTGGCGGTGGCGGTCACGGTCACCGAGCTGTCCGCGGCCAGGTGCAGGGCGTAGAAGACATCGTTGCCGCTGCCGCCGCAGGTCTGGCTGGTGTAGTCCGGCGAGAAGGTGGTGTTGTCACCCGAGGCGGTGAAGGTGCCGTTGCTGCCGGCCGTCAGGGCGAGCGCGGAGTCGCAGGTGTCGCCCGGGGGAGGCTGGCGCACGGTGATGGTGTACGCGCCGAGGCCGGTGCAGTCGTACGAGCCCACGAGGAACGTGTAGGTCTGGCCCGAGGTCATGGTGACCGTGGTCTGCTCCGGGTCGCCGTTGAAGCCGGTGTCCGAGCCGCCCACGCAGGCGGAGACGGTGCCCGCGGCGCAGGTGTCGAGGACCACCAGCACGGAGTCGAGGTTGGCGTCGGTCGGGGTGACCACGACCTGGTAGGCGCCATCCGCCGGCGCGGTGAAGCTGTACACCGCGTCGTTCACCCAGCCGTACACCTGGCTGCAGGTGCCGTTCGGGTCGAGCGTGAAGTCGGTCTTCGCGTTGGTGGTGTCGCCGGCAACGGCCGTGCCGAGCGTGAGCGCGGTCGCGCCCGTGCAGCTGTCATCGGCCACGCCTGCACCGGGGCAGGTGGAGGCGGTGGTGCCGCCCGAGCCGCTGCCGCTGCCGCTGTTGCCGTTCGAGCCGCCCGTGGAGCCATTGGTGATGCCCGTCGAGCCGGTGCTGCCGCCGTTCGACGCGCCCGTGGAGCCGTTGAGGCCCGTGGAGCCGTTCAGGCCGGTGGTGCCGCCGTTGGATCCGCTGGTGGAGCTCGCGGTGGTCCCGGTGGTGGTGCCGGTGGAGGTGGTGGTGCCGCTCGTCGATCCCGAGCTGCTGCTGCTGCTACCCGAGCAGCCCGCGGCGAGCGCAAGCACGCCCGTGAGAAGGAGAATCCGCTTCATGCCTATTCCTTGGTTGAGGTCCAGACGGCCGGGCGAGGTGGTACACCTTTTCAGGGGCCTACCTCAATAGCCTGTCAAATTTTCTTGGTGTCCCGGAAATGAGAGCGGCGCGCTCGGCCGAAGCCGGGCGCGCCGCGTTGCTGCTCAATCGACTGGGACGCTCAGTACGGGCAGCCGCTGCCGTCGCTGGCGAACGGGCAGCAGACGTTGACCGTCTTGTCGCCGTTCATGGTCACGGTGGTGTCCGCGTTGGTGTCCCAGGGTGCCGAGCCGGGATCGTTGTCGGTGCCCTGCCACTTGCCCCAGATGAAGGTGCCGTTGGCGGGCGTGCCATGGAGCTGCACCACCGTGCCGTCGGGGTAGGTCGTGATCAGCGGCGTCGTGGAGACCGGCGTGTCGGAGTTCTCGCCGACGTTGCACCAGCTCACGTAGTTGTTGATGGTGAGGGTGCGCGCGGGCTGGCTGCCGGTGCTGCCCGACGAGCCGGTGCTGCCCGAGGCGCCCGTGCTGCCCGAGCCGCTGCCCGACGCGGTGGATCCGGATCCGGATCCGCTCGAGGTCGAGCCCGAGTCGCTGCCGGTGGTCGAGCCGGAGCCGCTGCCCGAGCTGCTGCCCGTGGACGACGCGGTGCTGCCGCTCGAGCCGCTGCTGGTGGTGGTCGAGCCGCTGGAGCCCGAGGAGCTGGTCGACGTGGCCACGCACTGGCTGTTGTCGCTGGCGTTCACGATGTCGCTGCAGTTGCCGGTGCCACAGGCGGCGCAGGTCTGGCAGGAGACGGCCGTCGCATCCTGGCAGTCGATGTCCTCGGCGCCGCAGCCGCAGTCGCAGCTGCCGTCGCCCCACATCGCCGGATTGCAGGTCCAGCCGGTGGCGGGCGAGTCCATGGTGGCGCTGGCCAGGTGAACGCAGGCGCCGCCGGCCACCGGGGTCGAGGTGAATGCGTTCTGGGGATCGATGGTCACCTCGACCAGGGTCACGTCCGAGAGCGTGCCGTGGAGGATGCCGGTGCTGTTGTCCGAGGCGGTGAGCACCATGGTGCCGCCGGTCTGGAAGTAGATCTTGCCCGCGCCGCCGTCGTCGTAGCTGTCCTGGTAGAGCAGCACGCACTCGGTGCAGGTGGAGTAGTTGCTGTTGGCGGTGCTGTTCAGCGAGAACGAGCCCGTGGCGGAGTAGACGCCGCCATCGAGGTTGTAGAACTCCACCGAGCTGAAGTCGGGCGTGTTGGGGTCGCCGAGGCTGGGCGAGACCGTCGAGCCAAACGAATAGCCCTGCTGCGGACTGCCAAAGGCCGAGAACTGGCCGAAGCTGATCTCCGTGCACGCCCTGGTGCCGCCCGTGGAGCCGCCGGAGCTGCCGTTGGACCCGCTGGTGCTGCCGTGCGAGCCCGTGGAGCTGCTGGCGGTGGTGCCGCCGCTGCTGGAGCCGCTGCCGGTGGTCGTCGAGCCGGTGCTGCCCGAGGTGGTGGTCGTCGTCGTGGTGCCGCTGGTGGAGCCGGAGCTCGACGAGCCCGAGCCGGAGCAGCCGGCCGCGAACGCCAGGGCGCCAGCGAGGAGGAGGGTGCGCTTCATGGAACGTTCCGGGTGTGAGGGAGCCAACGTGGACGGCGTTGGTACACCTGTCGGGGGACGTTTCACAAGATCCTGCCAGTGACCGCGCTCAGCCCTCGTCGACGGGCGCGTAGAAGCTCACGCCGCGCACGCCCTCGCGCACGCGCAACGGCCGCTGCATCGACGGGAACGCGCGCTGGGTGCAGTCCATGCGCTCGCAAAGTCGACACGTGACGCCCACGGGCACCGCGGCGTCCATGTTCTCGAGGTCGATGCCGTCGGCGTAGACGAGCTCCTTCGCGAACGCCGCCGGACACCCCACGCCGATCGACTGCACCGCGTGCGGCGCCAGATAGCCGCCGGAGTCTTTCCCGACCGTGCGGGCGATGCAGAAGTACGCCTTGCCGTCGGGCATCTTCGAGAGCTGCACGCGGATCATGCCCGGCGTGGAGAGCGCGGCGAACACGTTCCAGCGCGGGCACGCGCCCGAGAACCGCGCGAAGCGGATCCCCGAGGCGGAGAAGCGCTTGGAGATGTTGCCCGCCACGTCGATTCGGATCATGTGGAAGGGCACGCCCTCGCTGCCCTTGCGCTGCAAGGTCGTCACCCGGTGGCACACCTGCTCGAAGCTGGTGCGGAAGCGGTGGCCGAGCAGCTCCACGTCGTAGCGCAGCTGCCGACACGCCTGCAGGAAGCGCTCGTACGGCATGAGCACCGCGCCCGCGAAGTAGTTGGCCAGCGCGACTTTCGCCACGCCGCGCGACGCGTCCGTGGTGAGCTGCGGATCTTCGGCGAGCGTGTCGAGCACGTCGTGGTGCTGCAAGAGGCAGAGCTGGTGCGCGATCTCGAAGTTGCGCGAGCGCGGCGGCAGGATCTCCGCGAGCACCAGCTCCTTCTTGTCGGCGTCGAAGCGCCGCACCGCCCCGCGGCTCTCCTCGATGGGCACGACGCGCACTTCGATGCCGTGGTTGCGCTTCAGGAACCAGGTCAGCCCGCGATAGAGGTCGTCGCCGTCGAGCTTGGCCTCGCGCCAGAGCCGCTCCGCCGCATCTTCCAGCTCGGGGAAGTGGTTGCCGTGCCGCTGGATGAGGTCGCTGACTTCTTCGCTGGGAAGCCGCGACTGGTCGAGGTGCGTGCCATCCACGCCCTCCAGCTGAGTGGCCAAGGTCTCCTTCTGCGCCTGGTACGCCTGGTACAGCGCGAGCACCGCGTTGGCGAGATTCGGCGTGCTCCGCGCCAGCTCGCGGATGTCGGTGTTGGTGAGCCCGTGGTTCTCGAAGATCGGGTCGCCGAAGACCTCCATCAGCTCGGAGATCGACCGCGCTTCATCCGAGTGCGCGAAGGTCGAGAGATCGATGTGGAAAATCTGCGCCAGCTTGATGAGCAGAGGGGCCGTCAGCGGCCGACGGTCATTCTCGATGAGGTTCAGGTAGCTCGCGCTGATGCCCAGCCGCTCGGCCAGCTGCACCTGCGACAGGCTCTCCTTCCGGCGCAGCGCCCGGACCTTGCCGCCCAGCCTTCCAAGTTCGCTCGTAGCCATGCCGAAAATTTACTCGATTTACAGATTGACTCAAAGCTGCGGTGCGTCATTTACATCCTGAACTAGTCGAAACCAGGTCTTTCGGTTGACGATGCGCGTGTGACTGCAAACCTTGTTAAGGCAGTCCGCGAGACGAGGAACCGCATGCCTGCTCACTCGGTGGCACAGCGCGTCACGATCGTCGGGCCCCTGCGGCCGGGCTTCGATACGGTGCTCACGAACGACGCGTTGGCTTTTCTCGGCGGCCTCGCCCAGTTTGCGCCTCGGGTGCGCGAGCTGCTCGAGCGCCGGGTCACGCGCCAGGCGGAGCTCGACAAGGGCGCCAAGCTCGACTTCCTCCCCGAGACGGCCTCCATCCGCAGCCAGGACTGGACCATCGACCCGGTGCCGGCGGACCTGCGCGATCGTCGGGTGGAGATCACCGGGCCTGTCGACCGCAAGATGATCATCAACGCGCTCAACTCGGGCGCGAAGGTGTTCATGGCCGACTTCGAGGACTCGAACGCGCCCTCGTGGGAGAACGTCATCGGCGGCCAGCTGAACCTGCGCGACGCCGTCAACCGCAGCATCCGCTACATCGCGCCGGACACCGGCAAGAGCTACGCGCTCGAGGACCACGTCGCCACGCTCGTGGTCCGTCCGCGAGGCTGGCACCTCATCGAGAAGCACCTCCACGCGCCGGACGGGCGGCCCATGCCGGCGGCGCTCGTCGACTTCGGGCTCTACTTCTTCCACAACGCCAAGGCGCTGCTCGCCATGGGCACGGGGCCGTACTTCTACCTGCCCAAGCTGGAGAGCCACCTCGAGGCGCGGCTCTGGAACGACGTCTTCGTGCACGCGCAGCAGGCGCTCGGTCTGCCCGCGGGGACCATCAAGGCCACGGTGCTCATCGAGACGCTGCCCGCAGCGTTCGAGATGGACGAGATCCTCTACGAGCTGCGCCAGCACGCCGCGGGGCTCAACTGCGGCCGCTGGGACTACATGTTCAGCTTCATCAAGAAGCTCGCCGCGGATCCGGCGCGCATCCTGCCGGACCGCGCGCAGGTGACGATGGAGCAGCACTTCCTGCGCAGCTACTCGCAGCTCCTCATCCAGACCTGTCACCGCCGCGGCGCCCACGCGATGGGCGGCATGGCCGCGTACATCCCGGTGAAGGGCGATCCGGAAGCGAACGCGCGCGCGCTGGAGAAGGTGCGCCAGGACAAGCTGCGCGAGGTGAAGGACGGCCACGACGGCACCTGGGTTGCGCATCCGGGTCTCGTTCCGGTCGCGCAGGCGATCTTCGACGAGCACATGAAGGGCGAAAACCAGCTCGAGGTGAAGCGCGAGGACGTGCACGTCACGGCCGAGGATCTGCTCCGGCTGCCGATTGGGACGCGCACCGAAGCGGGCCTGCGCTCCAACATCCGCGTGGGCGTTCGCTATCTCGAGGCGTGGCTCGGCGGTCAGGGCTGCGTGCCGCTCTACAACTTGATGGAAGACGCGGCGACCGCGGAGATCTCGCGCGCGCAGGTGTGGCAGTGGGTGAAGCACCGCGCCACGCTCGAGGACGGCCAGCGCGTGGATGTGGCGCTGTTCCGCCGCGCGCTCTCGGAAGAGCTGCTCCGCATCGAGCAGGAAGTGGGCAAGGAGCGCTACGCGCACGGCCGCTTCCCGCTGGCCGCGGGCATCTTCGACCAGCTCGTCACCCACGATCGCTTCGAAGAGTTCCTGACCCTGCCTGCGTACGAGGTGCTGCTCGCCTCGACGGAGCGCGCAGCCTGACTTTTTCCCCCCGGGCCCCGCCCGGACCGCACCAACACGAGGAGGATGCTGCGATGCACATCGATAAGAACGTCGGTCACGTGGTGAATGGCTCGAACGGCACGCACAAGAGCGCGCAGAAGAACCGCTGGGACGGGATCGTCCGCACCTACTCCAAGGCTGACGTGGAGCGGCTGCGCGGCACCTTCAAGATCGAGCACACCCTCGCGCGCCTCGGCGCCGAGCGGCTCTGGGAGCTGCTCCAGACCGAGCCCTACGTCGCAGCACTTGGCGCGCTCACCGGCAACATGGCCATGCAGCAAGTCCGCGCCGGCCTGAAGGCGATTTATCTGTCCGGCTGGCAGGTCGCCGCCGACGCGAACCTCTCGGGCAACATGTACCCGGACCAGAGCCTCTATCCGGTGAACTCGGTCCCCGAGGTGGTGAAGAAGATCAACGCTTCGCTCTTGCGCGCCGACCAGATCGAGCACGCCGAGGGCAAGAGCAACCGCTACTGGCTCGCGCCCATCATGGCCGACGCCGAGGCCGGCTTCGGCGGCCCGCTCAACGCCTTCGAGCTGATGAAGGCCATGATCGAGGCCGGCGCCGCGGGCGTGCACTGGGAGGACCAGCTCTCCAGCGAGAAGAAGTGCGGCCACATGGGCGGCAAGGTGCTCGTGCCCGTCGCGCAGCACATCCGCACGCTGATTGCCGCGCGCCTCGCCGCCGACGTGTGCGACGTGCCGACGCTCATCGTCGCGCGCACCGACGCCGACTCGGCCAAGCTGCTCACCAGCGACATCGACGAGCGCGACCGCGCGTTCCTCACCGGCGACCGCACCCCGGAGGGCTTCTTCGGCTACAAGGGCGGCCTCGACAGCGCCATCATGCGCGGCATCGCCTACGCGCCGTACGCCGACCTCATCTGGTGCGAGACCAGCACGCCGGACCTCGACCAGGCCAAGAAGTTCGCCGAGGGCGTGCACGCCAAGTTCCCGGGCAAGATGCTCGCGTACAACTGCTCGCCCAGCTTCAACTGGAAGAAGCACCTCGACGACGCCACCATCGCCAAGTTCCAGCGCGAGCTCGGCGCCATGGGCTACAAGTTCCAGTTCGTCACGCTCGCGGGCTTCCACGCGCTGAACATGTCGATGTTCGAGCTCGCCGCCGACTACAAGGACCACGGCATGGCGGCGTACTCCAAGCTCCAGCAGAAGGAGTTCGCGGCGGAGAAGCAGGGCTACACCGCCACCAAGCACCAGCGCGAGGTGGGCACCGGCTACTTCGACCAGGTCACCAGCGTGATCACCGGCGGCGCCGCGAGCACCCTCGCGCTCAAGGAGAGCACCGAGGCGCACCAGTTCTAGTCGGCGCAGATTGATCCGGTAGCAAGCGAGGGCTCGCCATGGTTTGGCGGGCCCTCGCAGCTTTTGCGCAGCACGCTCGCGCTTTTGCGCAGTAAAGCCTTTGCTGCTCGGGAGTTGTGAAAGCGTTCGGCGCTTGCGGACGCCTTGAAGTGCGGTCCAGAATTCGGGTCATGCGCCGTGCTCTCTTGCCTCTCGCGCTTTGCGTGAGTCTCGGCTGCACCGACAGCTCGCTCTACTCGCTCAACGGCGGTGGAAAGCACCCGCCCGATCGCGTGGACCTGCATGGCACGGTGTGCTCGCCCGTGGCCGCGGGAAAGTATTTCCCCGTCCGCGTGCTCTTCATGTTCGTCGGCGGCGCCGACGTCCAGAGCGACGTGAAGAACGCCTTCGCCACCGCCGCCCAGACCGTCACCAGCGAGACCACCAACCCCGCCATCGAGTACGGGCTCGGCGGCTTCCACTCGACGGCCGTGTCCTACGTCGACAACGGCTTCGGCGACGCGGCCGCGCTGCAGATCGGCCTCATCCGCTACACCTCCTTCGTGGAGACGGGCCCGTTCTCCATGCTCGCCCCGCTCGATCTCGCCGAGGCCCTCGTCTCCGGCGACATGATCACCGCCTGCCCGGGCACGCTGGCGCGTACCCGCTACATGGTGGTGCTGGTGCACGATCGCGCCGACGTGTCGGCGTGCGCGGATCCGACGGCCGTCCCCAACGCCTGCCTCGACAACGCCGGCAACTGCATCCCCGAGTGCATGCTCTCGCTTCAGACGCAGAAGATCCGCGACCTGCAGCAGCAGTACGGCGCGGGCGAAGTGACGGTGCAGCCCATCTACGTTCGCGACGCCATCGACAACGTCGCCCGCTCGCAGAGCCAGGCCATCGCCCTCGCCGGCGGCACGCGCGCGGTGGAGGCCAACCCGAGCACCGTGCAGGGCGCGCTCACCGCGCTGAACTACGCCTCGCTCCAGCGGCCGATGGTGGTGAAGGAGGTCATCGCCTTCAACCGCAACGCCGCCGTGCGCGACAGCCAGGTGGTGCCCGACAGCGACGGCGACGGCCTCTCCGACGACGAGGAGAAGGCGCTCGGCACCGACCCCGGCAACGCCGACACCGACGGCGACGGCCTCGGCGACGGCGTGGAAGTGAAGGTCGGCCTGGATCCGATGACGCGCGACACCGTGGGCGGCTGCGATGCCTTCGGCGACCACGACCGCGACGGCCTCACCGACTGCGAAGAGCGCCTGCTGGGCACCGACTACTGCACCGGCGACACCGACCAGGACACGCTGCCGGACCAGGTCGAGTTCGCGATGCACACCGACCCCACCGCGCCCGAGAACGCCCAGGACAACGATCACGACGGCTTCACCAATTTGGACGAGGTGAAGGAACACACCGATCCCAACTCGAGCGACCTCGCGTTCCACGCCGAGCACGCCTACGGCTACTCGCTCGCCGACGCCGGCGCCACGCCCGACGGCCGGCCCTGCTACGACTTCCAGGTCACCAACATCCAGCTCGTGCACACCATCGGCTCCACCGACGGCGTGAAGCCCGCGGGCGAGAACGACATCGCGCTCTACTTCGCGGTCGCTCCCAAGGATGATCCGAACGCGGTGGGCATCGAGCGCCTGGTCGTGGTGCCCGTGACCTTCAACCCCGACAACACGCGCGATCCGCCCGACACGGTGATCCAGATCAACGACGGCGACTTCGAGCTCAAGCCATGAGCCGTGAATCCGCGAAGAGCTGTTGTCTCCACACCCCAGCCTGGGGGGCGCACGCCACACGGCGCGCTCCTCCCACCACGCCATCCCGCATGGTTGCGGGCGCACATCCTTTGCACATCTGGCCGGGCTTCCCTCGAGGGGCGCCATGAAACGAAGCCTGTTCGCCCTCACCTTTGTCGGGGCGGTCTTTGCCTCGGCAGCTGGCTGCACCGATACGAAGGTCGAGCCGCTGGCGGCGAACGGCGTGGCGATCGACGATCGCCTCACCATTCACGGCACGGTCTGCACCCGCGCCCCGGATCCCGACGGCTTCCCGGTCAAGGTCGTCTTCGTGATCGATAAGTCGGGCTCGATGTGCATCACGGATCCGCCGGGCTCGCAGAGCGACTTCCAGTCCATCTGCCAGACCTTCGCCGCGGGCGTGGATCCCGCCTCGCACCCCGACAACTACTGCGAGCCCGACGGCAACGCGCACCCCGGCCGCGCCTGCGCCATCTACCAGCTGCTGGAACAGTTCAAGGACAAGCCGAACGTGGAGGCGGCGCTGGTGCCGTTCGAGACCAAGATCTCGGGCGAGTACCCGGCCAACGGCGGCTTCGCGCCGGTGAACGACAGCAACTTCGACGCGTGGGTCACCGCGGTCAATGACATGCAGGGCACGCTGGGCCAGGGTACCGACTACCAGGGTGCCTTCGCCGAGGCCTACAACCGCGTCTCCACCGACATCCTCAACACGCCCAAGGGCCAGCGCCCGCGCACCCGCTACGTGGTGGTCTTCCTCACCGACGGTACGCCGTTCCCGCGCTGCGCCGCCGACGACTACTTGCCTCCACAGGACTACGCGTCGGTGCAGCAGCCCGACCTCATCTGGCCCGACTCGCCCGGCGCGGGCTGCACCACGCCGCCAGTGATGAACCCCACCGACCCCAACGGCTGCTACTGCAACGCCGACCAGGACTACCTCGACAACAACCCCGTGGGGACCGGCGCCGGCGACTTCACCAAGGGCACCGACCGCAACCAGAACTACCAGATCCTCGACACCGTCGACCGGATCATGAAGCTCAAGAAGGACTACGACGTCGCCGACATCAACATCCACAGCCTCCTGCTGTGGAACACCGGCAACATCTCCACGCTGGGCTTGCCGGAGCAGCAAGATCTCTTCGGCGACATGGGCAACGTGGCCGATCCGGTCCAGGCTGCGCACGACGTCGCCGAGCACCTGCTCCGCGAGATCTCCGAGGTTCACGGCAACGGCACCTACCAGGAGTTCCACACGGTGGCCGAGGTGCAGCTGGGCTCGCTCGACTACACCTCGCTGGCCGCGCCGTTCGTGCTCAAGAGCCTCATCGTCGACAACACCAGCGCCCTGCCGCGCCCCACCGGCCAGATCGTGGACACCGACGGCGACGGCCTGCCCGATGACCTCGACACCGGCTTCGTGGACGGCACCTCCAAGTTCGACATGGACTCGGACGGCGACGGCTTCAACGACGGCTTCGAGTTCGCGCACCAGCAGCAGGGCTTCATCCCCGCGAACGATCCGGATCCGCGCGGCTGCGAGGCCACCGCCCAGCACCAGCCCGACTGCGCCTGCCAGGACACCGACGGCGACGGCCTCTCGGAGTGCGCCGAAAAGTACCTGAAGTCGGATCCGAACCTCATGGACTCGGACACCGACGGCATTCCGGACGGGCTCGAGGCCAAGTACGGGATGGATCCCTCGGTGGCCGAGGATCCGCTCAAGGACTCCGACGGCGACGGCGTGCCGGACATCGACGAGATCAAGGCCCACACCGATCCGCACGTGGCGGATCCGGATCTGGCCGCGCGCGAGGGCTACCGCTACCAGATCACCCCGCACGACGAGGACGGCGGCATCACCTGCTACGACTACTCGGTGAGCAACATCCGCCTGGTCACCACCCAGAGCTCCGACAACACCCAGCACGGGTACAACCGCCTGTACATCTACTTCAACGAGGCGCCCAAATCGAACGTCGAGGGCGACTACGGCGAGTGGAAGATCGCCTGCGCCAAGGCCCAGTACGCGCCGCCTTCCGTGCGCCATCCGCAAGGCCCGGACATGGAAGTGGATGACGCGTCGTTCACGCGCAACGACCAGTTCGTGTACGGGGTCACGGCAGACGCCGACGCCCAGGACAACTGCGTGGAGACTCCATGAAGCGGTGGTTGCTGGCCCTCACGCTCGTGGCGGTGGGCTGCTCGGACAGCTCCCTCTACGACGTGATCCAGCACGACAAGCCCGTGCTCGACCGCTCGGTGCAGGTGAAGGGGCACTTCTGCACGGATCCGGCGAACACTGTCATCCGGCCCATCAAGATCCTCATCGCCATGGACACCTCGCAGTCCATGGACAAGAGCGATCCCAACGGCTCGCGCGCGCAGGCCGTGGTGGATCTCATCAACTCGTTCGACCCGAACGATCCGGAGATCTACGTCGGCGTGTTCTTGTTCGCGGGTTTCACGCCCACCTGGCTCACCCACGGCGGCCTCAGTGGCTTCGACCAGGTGAGCCAGATCTCCGCGGCCGATCAGCAGGTGCTGCACGACAAGATCCTCAGCTACGGGTACTCCAACAACCAGAGCCCCAACCGCGGCGCCACCGACTTCGTGAAGCCGCTCGACGAGATCTACGCCACCATCTCGCGCGACATCTCCGACAGCATCCGCACCCAGACGCAGCTTGGGCAGCCCATCCGCGCGCAGTACTCGGTCATCTTCCTCACCGACGGCGATCCCACCTTCCCCGAGGACGCGCAGATCGACTCGCGCGTGAAGGCCATCCGCCTCCTCAAGGATCAGACCGGCGACGTGAAGTTCAACACGGTGCACGTCTTCGACCCGACCACGCCGCCTTCGCCGGTGTGCGATCCCAACGCCGACTCGGGCTGCGCCGCGCAGCTCATTCAGAGCGACATCGCCCGCCTCAAGCGCATGGCCGATGAAGGCGGCGGTGAGTTCCGCGACTTCGAGAACCACGAGCCGGTGAACTTCCTCTCCTTCAAGCTCGGCGCGACCAAACGCAGGTTCGTCATCGGCAGGTTGCTCGCCTACAACCTGGCGGCGAGACCAGAGAGCAACGTCAAAGACGCCGACACCGACGGCGACGGGCTCCCCGACTGGTACGAACAACAGATCGGCACCGATCCGCTCAACCCCGACACCGACGGCGACGGCTACTCCGACGGCCTCGAGGACTACTTCAGACGACTGGACACGAACGATCCCAACTGTCCCGGCGGCCCGCTCTGCTGGGATCCGCTGGGCGGTGGACCGGACGGCGGCGGCAACGTGGGCTGTCCTGCGGCGATTCGCGGCGTCGACTCCGACCAGGACGGCCTCACCGACTGCGATGAGCAGATCATCGGCTCCAACGCGCACGCGGTGGACACCGACGGCGACGGCGTGCCCGACGTGGTGGAGTGGCTCGCAGGCACGCAGGTGGCCTCGAGCGACATGCTCTCGGATCCGGACGGCGACTCGCTCCTGAATGAGGAGGAGATCCGCATGCACACCGATCCCCAGCTGGCCGACGTGGGCGACCTCGCGCGCACCGCGTACCGGTACGAGCTGCAAGAGATCCCGTATGGCCAGGACGGCGGGCCGGCGCAGAACGACGGCTCCACCTGTTACGACTTCGAGGTCGACAACATCCTCCTCGTGCCCACGCTGGATCTCGGCGGCGGTGCAGGCTTGAATCCGATCCTCGTCTCCATCTCCGTGGTGCCCGAGGACGACCCGACCGCGCCGCCGATCATGCACCTCGCCCACCTGGCGGCCGGCTACCCGCTCAAGGGCATCAAGAGCCCGCCCGATGGCGTGCTGCCCGTCGACATGACCCAGTTCGTTCGCTTCCTGCAGTAGCGCTACACTCCTGGCCTCGCGCGCTGCCGCCGGAGCAGCGCGCCCGCGACCAACGGACCCTGACCATGCGCCGCCTCCTCGTCCTGCTCTCCGTCGTCGCGCTCACTTCGGTGGCGTGTAAGACCACCGACAAGCCCACCCCCGACGCGGGCAACAACCTCCCGCCCGACGACGGCTGCCACAGCCAGGCCGCGGCGCTCGCGGGCGACAAGTGCCAGCTCCCGCTCGGCGACGCCGGCATCGAGGCGTACATCTACCCGGCGGGCGACCACGAGTGGTTCCACATCTCGGTGCCCACCGTTCCGCCGCGTGGGCTGCTCATCGTGAACGCGCAGTACAACACGCCGGAGACGCCGGTGAACCTGCAGGTCAACGTGCTCTCCTCGAGCGGCTCGAGCCTGGGCCTGCAGACCGACGTGAAGCCGCGCGGACAGCCCGGACCGGTGACGGTGGTGGCGCGCATCAACCAGCCCGGCGACTACTACGTCCTCTGCCAGGACGATCCCTCGCAAGAGGACGATCCCACGCACGCCAACGCCGACGCGCGGCACCCGTTCTCGCTCACCGCCAACGTGCAGAGCGACCCGGACACCAACGAGCCCAACGACACCACCGCCACCGCCACCGCCATCCCGCTCGCCAACAACCAGGGCAGCGCCACCGGCGTGCTGGCCACCACGGGCGACATCGACGTGTACTCGCTGGACGTCCCCGCGCCGAGCGGCCGGGAGATCCTCTACATCGGCATCGACGCGCCGGCGCTCACGCCCGCCTCCGATATCCGCCTGGCGTACAGCATCGTGCTCGACGGCCCGGACGGCGGCACGCCCATCGCGGGCGGCGAGTCGCTCAGCCCCATCGGCGAGCAGAAGTTCTCCACCGCGCGCCTGGTGCCCGCCGGCGGCCGCTACTACATCACCGTGGAGCCGTACCGGCAGCACCCGGACACCGATCCATATCCGCCGGGTGATCCGCGGCTCACGTACACCGTCACCGCGCAGCTCTGGCAGGACCTCGACACCAACGAGCCCAACGACACGCCCGCCGAGGCCGACGCGAACGCGGTGAGCCTCTCGCTGGGCAACAGCGTGACCCTCGCCGGCCGCATCAGCGAGGTGCCGGATCCGGACTGGTTCGCGGTGAACGTGGCGGGCAGCGGCCAGAACTCGCGGCTGCGCTACTCGGTGACCTTCAACGACAACGCGGCCAACTCCAAGCGCTTCCCGCCCGCGGGCAACACGCAGCAGGACAACACCATCTTCGTGGTGAAGACCGAGCCCGACCCGGGCACCTGCCAGACGGATTGCCTCGGCGACCCGTACTGGGTGAGCCAGGGCTGCGGCCAGTCCACGCCCCAGTGCATCTACAGCTACCGCCTGGTGGATCCGAACGACGGCACGCTCTCCAACTTCCAGGGTGAGGTTCCGATCCCGGCGGGCGCGTCGGGGAACTACTACGTGCTCTTCGAAGACCAGAGCAACGACCTCGCCGACGACCGCGAGTACCAGATCACCTTGAGCTGGCTGCCCGAGGCCTCCGACGAGGTGAGCGCGTACCACGACAGCGCGGCGAGCGTGCAGGGCACCATCGCCCCGGCCATCGGCGGCTACAACGAGGACCCGGGCACGGGCACCAACGCGGCCTCCGGCTTCATCTCCTACGGGCACGGCATCCCCGTGGAGGAGCAGGCCACCAACGACGCCACGCCGATTCCCATCTACAGCCAGGTCACGCAGGACCAGTTCCAGCACGACATCTACACAGAGATTGACTACGACGCGATGAACGACGGCGATCTCTTCAAGATCACGTTGCCTGCGCAGACCGCGTCGGCCGACGGCGGCGTGCCCCCGCTCGCGTGGTCCACGGGCTGGACGGTGAACCCGGCCTCGAGCCAGGGCTCGGGCGCGCGCGCGTACGACCTGCTCATGACCTACTTCTTCTGCGACCAGAGCGAGAACCCCACCTGCGATCCTCTCGGCCAGTGGGAGGCCATCCCGCTCACCTACCACTCGGGCACGGTGGCCAGCTGGAACGGCAACACTGGCGACGGCTTCGGCGTGAACGGCAACCGCATCTGGGCCAAGAGCGGCGCGTGCTTCTGCATCGAGTCGCGCTTCGCCGCGAGCGGCGTGGCCTACCTCAACGTCTCGGGCGTGAACCGCACCACCTACGACGACGCGTCGTACGAGGTGGACACGGCGTTTGCGCCGTACCCGCAGGCCAGCTGCCCGGGCCCGTCGATGTCCGACGGCGGCAGCGACACCTGCCGCTTCTGCGATCAGCAGTACGGCAACGGCTGCCAGACCGTCACCGGCCTCAGCCTGGACAGCCTCGGGCCCGGAAACTAGCCGCGCATCGGACGGCAGCGCGCTCCGGGGTTGACCCAACGGGAGCGCTGCCGCAAGCTCGCCCCCGCATGGCGCACGCGCTCCAGGCTCGCCTTCGCGGGCTCTACGCAATCGCTGACAGCGGGTACCGCCCCGAGATCCCGGTGCTGGAGAAGGTGCGCGCGCTGCTCGCGGGTGGCGCCAAGGTGGTGCAGCTGCGGCTCAAGCGCGAGGGCGGCCGCGAGGCGCTCGCGCTGGCCCGCGAGGCCGTGCCGCTCTGCCGCGCGCATGACGCGCTCTGCATCATCAACGACCGCACCGACGTGGCCCTGCTCTCGGGGGCGGACGGCGTGCACCTCGGCGCCGAGGATCTTCCGGTGGACGAGGCCCGCCGCGCCGCACCAAAGCTGCTTCTGGGTGCAACGGTTCGAGATCTCGCCGGCGCCGAGGCAGCGGCCGCGCTCGGCGCGGACTACGTGGGCTACGGACCGGTGTTCGGCACCAAGACCAAGAAGCTCGACGTGCCGCCGCGCGGCCTCGAGGCCCTCGCGGACGTGGCAGCGAAGAGCCCGCTCCCGGTGATCGCCATCGGAGGCATCGACCTGCCGCGCATCGGCGAGGTGGCGAAGGCGGGCGCGTCGATGGCGGCGGTGGTGGGTGCGGCCCTGGGCGCTCCCGAGGTCCCGCTGGCGGTGCGGGAGCTCTCCCAGGCGTTCGCGTCTGGAGCGAGCCGATGACCAAGAAGAAGCCGACCATCGCCGTGAAGCGTCGGCCCTTCATCGGCGTGACCCTGGACCTCACCCTGCCGCCGGGCACGAACGCGCTCCCGCGCTACGAGCTCAAGCGCGCCTACACCGACGCGGTGATCGACGCGGGCGGGATGCCCATCCTCCTCCCGTACACGAAGGACGGCTCGATGGTGGAGGCGTACCTCGGGCTCATCGAGGGCCTGGTGGTCACCGGCGGCGCCTTCGACGTGCCGCCCGAGCTCTACGGCGAGAAGCCTCGGCAGGGCCTGGGTCAGCTCAACCCGGTGCGCACCCAGTTCGAGCTGGCGCTGCTGGAACAAGTGCTCGACCGCGACATCCCCGTGCTCGGCGTCTGCGGCGGCATGCAGCTCATGAACGTGGCCTTCGGCGGCACGCTCTACCAGGACCTCGGCCGCGAGCTGCCCAGCGCGCAGGTCCACGAGATGAAGGGCGATCGCCGGCTGCCCGCGCACGAGGTCTCGGTCACCGCGGGGACGCTCCTCGCCGCGGCGACCGGCCCCGGCTCGCTCATGGTCAACAGCACCCACCACCAGGCGGTGAAGCGCCTCGGGGGCGGGTTGATCGCCTCGGCGGTCGCCGGCGACGGCGTCATCGAGGCCATCGAGGCGCCCGACCTGCGCTTCGCCGTGGGCGTTCAGTGGCACCCCGAGCTCTTGGTGAAGAGCGTCCCCATCAACAGAGGCCTGTACCGCGGGCTGGTGCGCGCCGCCGGTGAGCGGCTCGCCAAGACCAAGGCCTCGTGATGGCCGCGCGTGTGTTGGTCGTGGCGGGCCTGGAGCCCACGGGCAAGGCCGGGCTCCTCGCCGACGTGCAGGCCATCCATTCGTGCGGCGGTCGCGCGCTGGCCTGCGCGAGCGCGCTCACCGCCCAGCCCGCTGGCGGCGAGGTCTTCGTGAGCCCGGCGTCGGCGGAGGCGCTGACCAAGCAGGTCGAGGCGTGCCTCGTCGACGGCGCGCCGGGAGCGGTGAAGCTGGGCATGCTCGCCCGACCCGAGCTCGCGAGCGCGCTGGTGGAGCGGCTGACGCGCTTGCCGGTGATGCCGGTGGTGGTGGATCCGGTTCTGGCCACGAGCACCGGCGCCGCGCTCTTTTCTGGCGGCTCGCGGCGCGCGGCATATCGCGAGGTGGCGCGGCTGCGTCCCATCTTCACGCCGAACCTGCCCGAGCTGGCGATCCTCACGGGCAGCGAGCCCGCGAAGGACGACGCGTCGGTGCTGCGCCAGGCCGAGCACCTGCTCGCCTGGGGCGCGGGCGCGGTCTTGGTGAAGGGCGGTCACGGCGCGGGCAACGTGGTGCGCGATCTCTTGCTCGACGCCGACGGAAACGAGGAGGAGTTCGACGCCCCGCGGCTGAGCACGGCCGCGCGCGGGAAGGGATGCCGGTTGGCGTCGGCGCTGGCGACGTTCCTGGCGCAAGGCGAGCCGCTGACGCGCGCCGTGGATCGCGCGCGGGCGTTCGTGCGCGCGCACCTCCAGTCGGTGCCGGGCTGAAGCTCGCAGCGCCTGCTCACTCGAATTGACGCGCGCCAGACCCTCTGTCAGCTTCCGCCCATCTTGGACGCCGCCCGCCGCCTGTCCGCACGCACCCTCGCGTTGGTCATCGCGGGCGTGGGGCTGTTCGCGATCTTCCCCTACGTGCCCAAGACGCGCTCGCCCAACGAGCTCTGTCGCCTGGCGCAGACGCGCTCGCTCTGGGACTTCCACACCGTGGAGATCAACCAGGTGCTCATGCAGCTCGGGCCCGTGGGCGATCTCTCGCGCATGGATACGTACGAGCTCGGTCGGCCAGTGCGGCACTACTACCCGTCGAAGGCGCCGCTGCTCAGCTACGCCGCCGTGCCCGTGTACGCGCTCCTCGAGGCGCTGCACGGAAACGGCGGGCTGCACGCTGTCCCGGAGATGGAGCTGGTCTTCTTCGGACGCGTGATCTGCACGCTCCTGCCCGCGCTGCTGGTGCTCTTCCCGCTGAGAAAGTTCCTCGAGGCGTACCTCGCGCCGGAGCTCTCGGCGGCGCTGCTCGTGGCCTACGCGCTGGGGACGGTGTGCTTCCCGTACGCCGAGCTCTTCATGAGCCACGGGCTCACGGCCGTGGAGCTCTTCCTGGTGTTCTACGTGCTCTGGCGACACCGGCGCGGCGAGCTGACGACGCCGATTGCTTTCGGGCTCGCGGGGTTGCTCGCGGGGATCTCCGTCGCCACCGAGTACACCGCCGCCCTCGCCTTGCCGCCGCTCGCGCTCTACGGACTGCTGACGGCGAAGAAAGAAGATCGGATCCGCGCGGCGATCTTCGGCGTGCTGGGCGTGCTGCCCGCGGCGCTGTTCTTGGGCTGGTACCACTGGCGCTGCTTCGGCTCGCCGCTCGAGACCGGCTACAAGCACCTGAACGACGCGGGCTATCAGCACTGGCACGTCGGCGGCTTCCTCGGAATCGGGCTGCCCGAGTTCAACGCCTTCTGGCGCTCGTACGCGGATCCCTTGCGCGGGCTCTTCGTGGTCTCGCCGTTCCTGGCGCTCGCCCTGCCGGGACTGTGGCTCATGCGCGGAAAGCCCGAGCTGAAGCCGGAGCTCTGGCTCTTCACCACGCTCTTCGCGCTCTACACGTACTTCACCTCGAGCTTCGCCTACGACTCCTGGGGCTGGACCACCGGCCCGCGCCACATGACGCCGCTCGCCGCGTTCTTGCTGCTTC
This sequence comes from Deltaproteobacteria bacterium, assembly GCA_018266075.1. Classification (GTDB taxonomy): domain Bacteria; phylum Myxococcota; class Myxococcia; order Myxococcales; family SZAS-1; genus SZAS-1. The sequence continues at coordinate 198,096 of JAFEBB010000003.1, forward strand.
CCGTGGGCGTCGCGTGCCAGCGCGCGCGCGAAAAGGGCCCGCTCTGGGCGGGCGGTGCGGGCGGATTGCTGGCGCTGTCGATCATCAACACCGGCCTGCTCACGCAGGTGAACTACATCTCCGACTGCCTGCGAAATGGGCTGCACCGCCTGGCCGTACCCCTGGTGCTCAGCGGGCACCTGCCCAACTCGCCGCTGTCCATCCTCGGCGTGCCCAATCCGTGGGCCTGGCTGCCTGAGGCCCTGGCGCTCGGGGGAGGAATGGCGCTCTGCATCTGGGCGTTGGTCCGGACGCTGAAGGGGCCGGTGGCGGCGCTGGCCGCGGTGGGCGTCTGCGCGGGGCTCTTCATGCTGCACAGCCAGATCCCGCCGGGGCCGAACACGGAGTGCGAGGACGTCACCTTGCGCAACATGGGCAACGACTTCGATCCCCAGCCCGGCCAGGCGACCGCGGATTTCGAGGCCCGTCGATGAGCGCCGAGCTGCCAGCGTCGGCGCCCGCGCCGGCTGGGAATGACGCGAGCGAGCTGCCGCGCACCTACGCGAGCTCCGCCGTGTTCATGCTCTCGCTGACGATGGCGCTGGCGTTCGTGTTTGGCCACCAGGGCGGCGCGTCGCGGTTCACGCCCGACAAGTGGCTCAACAAGGACGGCACGTTTTACTACCTGACGCTGCGCACGCTGGTGGATCACCACACGCTCGCGCAGGACAACACCCAGCCGCGCTCCTGGTACGAGCAGGAGCTGCGCTGGAACCACACCCTGAACGCAGATTGGTCGGACGTGGCCGTGGGCCGCGATGGCCACTGGTACCCCAAGCATCCCATCCTGATGCCGCTGGTGACGGTGCCGCTCTGGTACGCCTTCGACGCGTACGGCGCGCTCATCTTGAACCTGCTCTGCCTGGCGCTGCTGCCGCTGCTCGCGTACCGGATCGCGCGGAGGATGGCGCCCTGGGGCGCGGCGCTGGTGGCGGCGGCGCTCTTCGGCTCGAGCGCGTTCCTCACCGAGCAGGCGTACGGCTACTCGAACGACCTCTTCTACGGCGTGCTGGTGCTGCTCGCGTTCGATCGCGCGTTCGCGGAGAAGGCGCTCTCGGCGGGCTTCTGGTTCTCGCTGGCGGTGTTTGCGAAGGCGACGAACGCCGTCCTGCTGGTTCCGCTCGCGCTGGTGTGGCTGCTCAACAAGGACGTGCGCGGCTTGATCCGCTTTGGCATCGGCGCCGCGCCGGGGATCCTGGTCTTCGCGGGGCTGAACTGGTGGATGTACGGCGCGCCCTGGCACACCGGGTACAACCACATCCTCGTCCGGCAGAACGGCGTCCAGGGCTTCCACGATCACGCCCAGGACTTCGACTGGGCCCATTGGTGGAATTGGGTGAAGGCGCGCATCGTCGCGCCCCAGGGCAGCAACAGCTTCAACATGTGGGACCGCGCGGCGTTCTGGTTCCTGGCCGCGCCGGGCGCGCTCGTCGGCCTGGTCCGCAAGCCGAAGATGGCCATCCCGCTGCTGCTGGCGATCGTGTTGCCGCTGTTGCTGCTCGCGCCGTTCCAGTTCTTCCGCGTGGAGTTCTTGAACGGGCAGGTCGGGCTCTCGGTGGCGTTCATCGCCGCGCTGCTCGTGCCCTGGGTGAAGGCGCCGAAGGACGAGCCCGCGCGCGTGTCGCGCGTTCGCTGGGACCGCCTCGGGCCGGCGCTGGCGATTCTGGTGCTGCTGGTGGCGTCGGGGATTCGGATGGCGCTGCCCAAGCCCGGCGACTTCTTCGTGAAGCACCTCGCCGACGCGAAGGTCACCCTCGGGCCCATCCCCTGCGACTACTTCAACTGGCAGGGCCAGCGCTGGGAGTGTTCCAACTTCGACCGCGGCCAGGACGAGCTCATGACCGGCCTGAGCCTCACCGGCTTGCCGACGTTCGGCGGGCAGCCGTTCGCGTCGGTGTCGCTGGCGCCGCACCCGCTGCGCGCGCCGCGGCGGATTGCCTACGACGTGCCCCTCACCCAGAAGCTCGAGGTCCGCTACGGCCTGCGCGACGGAACGCAGCCGCGCGGCAACGAGCACCTGAACATTTTTGTTAATGGCCAGCCGACCGAGCTGCCCCTCTCGCCGTCGGGCGTGATCGCCACCCAGACCATCGACACCAGCGCGCTCGCGGGCAAGAACGCGGAGATCGCGCTCGAGGTGAGCTCCGACGCCCCCGGCGACGCGCCCATCTACTTCGACGGCAAGCCCCTCTAGCGCACGCGCGCCCCCACGCCGAGGCTCACCTGGAGCACGTAGCCCTGGGTGCCGCTCAGCACGGGCGTGAGCACCTCCAGCTGCGGACAGAACACGAAGCTCGGGCTGGTGAGCGACACCCCGGCCACGCCGCCCGCGAGCAGCCCGAAGGTGCCGCGGTTGAAGCCCGCCTCCTGCATGGGCGGGTCGAGGCCCGCGGCGGCCCAGGCGGTGGGGCCGAGGAAGACGTCGACGTCGTCGCTGGGGCGCACGCCGGCCACCAGCGAGAGCGGCGCGTAGAACGCGGTGGAGTGCGACGAATACGCGGTGAAGAACCCCAGCCCGCCCTCGGCCGCCAGCGCGAACGTGCCCGGCGTGAAGAGCGCGTGCTTGATGCGCGCCTCGGCCACGGCGCCGCCGATGAGCAGATCGAGCTCGGTGGCGTCGGTGAGGCCCAGGCCCAGCGAGGGGACGAAGTCGGGCGAGGTGATGCGCTCGTCGCTGGCGCGGAACTGGTCGTACTGCCCCGAGAAGCCCAGCCGGATGCCGCCTGCAGGCAAGGTGTCGGGCTGATTGAAGGCGCCGTAGGTCTGGCAGCCGCCGAGCAGCACGAAGAGCAGGGCGCACCGCTTCACTGCGCGGCACCGTGTCGGGCGTTGCAGCCGCTAACGGCGACGCAGAGACCTTGGGAGCAGACCGAGGCCTCGCAGCTGCCGATGCAGTCGTCCTGGGTCTGCGGCGGCCAGCACCCGCGCAGCTCCTCGAAGTCCTGCTGCCTCGACTGGGCGATCCCCACCGGGTTGCTGCAGCCGGAGCAGGTGAGGTTCTCGACCACGCAGTCGCGATCGAGCGAGCACGCCGCGAACGGCCGCGCGTCCTGGACGGTCAGATCGGGCGTGCACCCCAGGAAGAGCAACGCCACCGCGAGCGCGTGCCGCGACATGGCCGCAGGCTAGCTCTCGACCGCCCGACGCAGAGAGCGATTTTCGGCACGGCCGCGGCGGAAGGGTTTACTTCCTCTTGCAAAGTGCCAGAATCGCTCCGGAGCTTGGCCCCTCACGGGTCGGCTCACCACACGATCTCCGGCGGGTCCGCGGCAGCACGCGCGCGGATCCTGCGCGCGTTGTCTGGGAAAGGTGCTGCGATGTCCAGGTTGATGGTTTTGGCCCTGGCAGTGATCTCGGCCGGCCTCATCTACGGCGCAGTGAGCAAGGTCGGCGACGTCCCCGCGGCGGCGCAGCAAGCGGCGGAGGCCCAGCTGCAGCAGTCGGCGCAGGGCCTGCTCGCCGCGCTCGCCGCCCAGCAGGGACATCAACGCGCCGTGGCCGCCGAGGTGACCCGCGACCCGGCCGTGCTCGGCGCGCTCGCCTCCGCTGCCGGCAAGGACGACGGCCCCTCGCTCGACGACGCCCCGGCGCTCAAGAGCGCCCTCGAGTCCGCGCTGGCCAAGCTCCCCGAAGGTGATCGCGGCTACGCGGCTGCGGCCATGGCCACCGAGAAGGGCGCGGTCGCGGTGGTTCCCGGGCACGATCCGCTCTCCGCGGGCACCTTCGGCTGGCTCGACGACGCGCTCAAGGCAGGCGGCAACGGCAAGCTCGCCGAGGTCGCCGGCCACAAGGTGCAGGTCTTCGCCTTCCCGGCCATGGCCATCAAGGGCAGCGACGCGCAGCAGGTGGGCACGCTGGCGGTGGCCTTCGCGCGCGACGGCGCCGCCATGACCAAGGCCCTCGAGGGCTTCCCCGGCGCCACGCTGGCCCTGGGCGGCAAGGTGCTCGCCACCACCGACGCGCCGCACGCCGAGGCCGCGGCCAAGCTCAGCGCCGGCGTGAAGGCGCTCGCCACCCAGCCTGGCAGCTTCGGCACCAAAGAGGCGACGTCGATCCTCGCGCGCGCCGTCGCGGTGCCGGGCAGCGAGGGCATGACCGCCGTGGCCACGGCCGATCTCAGCAAGGTCGCGTCCGCCACCGCCGATGCGCAGAAGGGCGGGCTGATCTTCATCCCCATCGTGCTGGTGCTGGGCGTGGTGTTCGCGGCGCTGGCCCGCGGCGGTCGCGCCGCCGAGGACGACGACGAGGTGGTCCAGGCCGCGCCCGAGCCGATTTCGGCGCCGGATCCGCAGGCCAACCTGCGCACCACGCCGCCGCCGCCGCCGGTGGAGCGCTTCCCCTCGAGCCCGCCGCCTCCGCCAAGGCCGGAGCCGGTGGTCGCCGCGCCGCCTCCTCCACCGCCTGCCGCTGCGCCACCTCCGCCGCCGAAGCCGGAGCCGGTGGTCGCCGCGCCGCCACCTCCGCCGCCGATGCCCAAGGCCGCGCCGCCGCCGCCGACGCCCACCGTTCCGCCGCCCGCGGCGATCAACCCGGTGCCGGGCTTCGACGAGCTCTTTGGTCCGCCCAGCGCGCCGCCGCCCAAGCCGGTGCAGGTGGAGACGCGCGCGAGCATGCCTGCCGCGGTGGCGCTGCCGCCGCCGATGTCGTCGGGCCCCGCGGTGGTTCCGCTGCCGCCACCGGCCCAGACGGGCGATCCGCTGGGCTTTTTGAACCAGTCGGCCGCGCAGAACCCGAACGACGTGGAGCGCACCGGCCTGATGAGCCGCGACGTGCTCAGCCAGCTTGCGAAGGAGTCGGCCAAGCCCAGCAACGGCGCCGCGCCGATGGAGGAGCGCACCGCGGTGGCTGCGGTGCCGGCGGAGATCCTTCGCCAGGCAGCCCGCTCCGCGCCGTCGCCCACGCCGTCGCTCAACGCCGAGGAGCAGCACTTCCAGGAGGTCTACCGGGAGTTCATGCAGACCCGCGAGCGCTGCGGCGAGCCGCCCGAGAACCTCACCTTCGAGAAGTTCGCCGCCAAGCTGCGCAAGAACAAGGAGCAGCTGGTGGTGAAGTACGCGTGCAAGAGCGTGCGCTTCCAGGTCTACGTGAAGGAGGGCAAGGCCGCCCTCAAGGCCACGCCCGTCAAAGAAGCTTGATCGACGCCTGATCCGGATCCGGATCCGAATCTTGCGGGCACCCGGCTTCGCGCCGCGGTGCTCGCTTCGTTCTTGGGGCGGGTAAAGCGCGTTGACGCGCGCGCGTGCATGGGTTCCCGACACTGGAGCGCCGCTGCCCCTCGGGAATCCGCGGCCTGCTCCACTTGGGGCACGGTGACGGCGACGCAACTTCCCGGAAAACGGACCGAGAATTCGCGGCCGGAGATGGTGTAGGACTTGCAACTCCCGGCGCGGTTCTGGAGCTGCTTCGGGCAGCCGGCGGGCGCGAATGAGGATCGTGAGCCAAGCCTCGGGGATGCAGGGTTCGCCGCACGCGCGGGAGCTCTCGGCCCTCGTGCGTGAGCACGCGCTGGCTCGAGCCGATGGTCAGGGTCGCACCGCGTTCGTGCGCGGGCCGTCGGGCGTGGGCAAGCGCGAGCTGCTCGCGAGCCTTCAGCGCGAGCTCTCGGCGCAGGGCGTCCGGGTGCTCGCGGCGACCGGCGGTGCCGGCGGCGCCTACGCGCTCTTCCGGCCGCTGGTGAAAGAGCTTCTGGCGCTGCTCGCCGAGTCCGGCGTGCCCGCGCGCACCGTGGACGAGCTCGGCAAGCGCTGTGGTCCGCTGCGCGGCGAGCAGGCCCAGGCGCGCGCCGACGATGCGCCGCTGGAGCTCGCCGACGCCGTCGCCGAGTTGTTCGCGCTCGCGGGTCGCAGCGCACCCTGCTACCTGCTGGGCGAGCTGGAGGCGGCCGATCGCGCGTCGCTGGAGCTCTTGCGCTACCTGCTCGCGGCCGCTCAGGCCCCGGGCGCGCGCGCGGGCGGGCTGTACGTGCTCGCCTTCCGCGACGAGGGTGCGCTGCCCGAGCCGCTCGCCGACATCGCGGCGAAGGTCACGGGCGTCACCGTCTCGCTGACCGGCCTCGACCTCGACGGAATCCGCAGCTACCTCACCCGCCCCGACGTCGCCGAGCGCTTGCTGGATCTCACCGGCGGCCTGCCCGCGGTGCTGGAGCAGGTGCTCGCGGCCCCGCCCGAGGCGAACCCGGAGCGGCTGTTCCTGCGCCGGCTGGATCGGCTCGCCGAGCCCGAGCGCGACGCGCTGGCCGCCCTGGCGCTGGCCGATGGCCCTTCGGATGCGGAGCTGCTCGCGTCGGTCGTCGCGCGCGCGCGCGGCACCGCGGCGCTGGATCTGTCCACGCGGCTGGAGCGGCTTGCGGGGCAGCGAATCCTGACGGTCGACGGCGGGCGCTACCGCTTCGCGCGCCAGGCGGATCGCGAGGCGCTGTGCGAGTGGCTCACCGAGAGCGGCACGGCAGAGCTGCACCGCGCGTGGGGCGAGGCGCTGCGCGCGCAGAAGTCGGAGCCGGAGCGCGTGGCGAGGCACCTGCTGCTGGCGGATCCGACCGGATCCGGCGTGGCCGCGGCGCTCGACGCCGCGCACGATCTCGCCGCGCGGCTCGCCAGCGACGACGCGATTGCGCTCTACCACCGGGCGCAGCCCTTCGCGCCGCGCGAGAAGCGGCTGGAGATCGATCGCGCGCTGGCCGAGCTGTATCGGCAGGTGGCCGACTATCCCTCGGCGCTGCGGCACCTGGCGCGCTGGCGCCGGGCGCTGCCCGAGGCCGAGCGCGCGCTGCCGCGTGCGCAGGCCGCGCGGATCCTGGTCACGATGGGCCGACTGGGCACGGCCGAGAAGCTCCTCACCGCGGTGCTCGGCGCGAACCAGAGGCTCGACGCTTCCGATGCCGCGAAGGGTCGCGCGTTTGCGGACCTGGGTGAGGTGCTCTTCCTGCGCGGCGATTACACGCGCGCCGCCAAGCTCAGCGCCGAGGCCCTGCCGCAGCTCGCGGAGCACTTCGACCTCGCCTTCGCGCTGCGGAACACGCTGGGCAAGGTGCACCTGGCGCAGGGCGAGTATCCGCTGGCCGCGGCGTGCTTCGCGGAGAACGCGCAGCTCGCGCTCGGTCGCGGGGCCACGCGCGAGGCGGCGCAGGCCACGTTGAACCGCGGCGTGGTGGCGCACCGCCAGGGCGACAAGCGCGCGGCGATTGCGCTGTACCGCGAAGCCCTGCCCGAGCTCGACAAGAAGGGCCAGGCGCACGCGCTCTCCAACCTGGGCTCGCTCTATGCCGAGAGCGGCGAGTTCGATCCGGCCGTCGACCATCTGAGCCGCGCGCTCACCGCGTTCTCGCGTGCGCGGCGGGCGAAGGAAGTGGCCCACTGCGCTGGCAACCTGGCGCGGCTGGAGCTCTTCCTCGGCGATCTCGATCGTGCCGGTGAGCTGCGCGAGCACATGTCGCAGAGCGCCGCGGCGGTGGGCGATCCCTACCTGTGCGCGAGCGCAGAGCTGATTGGCGCCGAGGTGCTCGAGGCCCGCGGCGAGGCGCGCGAGGCGTTCGCGGCGTATCGCAGCGCGCGCGCAGCGTTCGAGAAGCTGTCGAGCCCGCGCTACGCGGCAGAAGCTGCCCTCGGTGGCGCGCGTGCGGCGCTGGCGGCCGGCGAGCGCGCCGATGCGCGGATGGAGTTGCTCGCGCCGTCGATCGACGCGCTTGCGCCCAAGACGCCGGCGATTGCGGTCGAGCGCGACCTCGTCGCCGGTGAGCTCGCGTTGCTGGCGGGAGAGCTTCCCGAGGCCACGCGTCGGCTCTCGCGCGCCAAGGAGCAGCTGCTCGCCGAGCCGGATCTCGAGGGCCCGTATCGGGTGTACGCGCTGCTCGCGAAGCTGCGCCAGGCCTGCGGCGATCCCTCGGGCGCGGCGGCCGAGCTGGCCCGTGCGGCGCGCTTGCTGGAAGAGCTCTCGTCGCGCGTGTCGCCGCTGCGGCGGCAGGCGTTCGCGCAGCTGCCGCGCCGGGCGTCGGTGCTGGCCGCGGCCGCGGAGCGCGAGATCACCCCCGCGCGCGTGCACCGGGCGCTGGACCTGGGCGCGCCGAGCGTCGAAGAGGTCTCGGTGGCGATGGTGGGCCGCTGCGAGCCCGTGCAGAAGGTCTTCCGGATGCTGCCGCCGGTGGCGCGCGCGAACACCACCGTGCTCATCCGCGGCGAGAGCGGCACCGGCAAGGAGCTCATCGCCGAGGCCATTCACCGGGGCTCGCCCCGGCGCGAGATGCCGCTGGTGAAGGTGAACTGCGCGGCGATGGTCGAGGACCTGCTCTTGAGCGAGCTCTTCGGCCACGACAAGGGCGCGTTCACGGGTGCGGTGCGCGAGCGCAAGGGCCGCTTCGAGCTCGCCGACGGCGGCACGATCTTCCTCGACGAGGTCGGCGACCTCTCGCCCAAGGCCCAGGTGGCGCTCTTGCGCGTGCTCCAGGAGCGGACGTTCGAGCGCGTGGGCGGCACCAAGACGCTCAGCGTGGACGTGCGCGTCGTCTGCGCCACCAACCGCGACCTCGAGGGGATGATCGCCTCGGGCCAGTTCCGCCAGGACCTCTACTACCGCCTCAAGGGCGTGATGCTGGAGCTGCCGGCGCTGCGCGAGCGCGGCGAGGATCTCTCGCTGCTGTGCTCGCACTTCCTGGCGCGCATCGCGCGGACTCGAAACGAAGAGGCCAAGGTCCTCGCCCCTGAGGCGCTGGAGCTGCTGGCGCGGCACACCTGGCCGGGGAACATCCGCGAGCTGGAGAACGTGCTGGAGAGCGCGAGCCTCTTTGCCTCGGGGCGGGTGATTGGCGTGGAGTGCTTCGACCACCTGCCCGAGCTGCGTGGCGAGCCGCGCGGGCCGGTGGCTCGTCCGCTGCCCGCGCCGCCTGCCGCGCCGACCCTCGTGCCCGAGCCCGCACCGCTGCCGGCGCCGGCCGCGGAGCTGGCCGAAGGGCCGATCGACTACTTCGAGATCGTCCGCCGCCGCGGCGTCAGTCTCAAAGACCTGCGCCAGGAGATGGAGACGCAGTGCATCGCCCGCGCGCTGGGCGAAGGCCGGGGCAATATCTCCGAGGCGGCGCGCATCCTGCGCATGAAGCGCTCGCGACTTTCGCAGATCGTCAACGCCGACCCCCAGCTCCGGTCCCTCAGCAAGGGTGGACCGGGTGATGCGGATGGGGTCGACAGCGACCTCGAGGATTAGGTATGTCATTTGCACAGGCGCCAAGCGGCTGGAGGAACAGGTCCATGGTGCGCAAGGTCATCATTGGAGTTTGCGTGGGCGCGGCGCTTGCGCTGAGCGGCTGCGCGGGGGCGCAGGCCGGTCTGCGAGCCGACGACGCGTTGGCGAATTCGCAGGCTCATGAGGCAGGCACGGACGCGCCGGTGGCGGTGAACGGCCGGGCTTCCTTCGAAGCGGCTGAGTCTTCGGGTGGTTACGCGGGCAGCACGGCCGCGACGCGCACGAGCGACTCGCAGGATCCGATTCCCATCACGCCCAACCCGACGGCGATGCAGAACGGCGACGGCTCGGGGCACTACCGCCTGCATGGCGACAGCCCGGTGGCTTCGCAGATCCCGTAGTTCGGGTGTCGCCAGAAGTGCGTTAGCGCGCTAACGACCCGCGACAGGCAGTGAACTCCCGCTCGCGAATTTCCGAGGCCGGATCCGAATGGATCCGGCTTTCGTCTTTCGGGGAAAGCGCTGGCGACCGCGGGGGCCGTCGACTCGATCGAGTAGCGTGTCGGGCCCGCGGCGAGGCAGGAGCGAGCTGAACGCGAAGCGGAGGTCGCGTCGGGTTCACCGCCGTCACCGAGAACGTGAAGTGGGTTCACCCGGTCCAATTTTTTGAGTCTTCTCGAGCACCACCCCCGCCCGGCCTGGAGCGCCACGGCGCCGAGTACCTCGCTTCGCTCGGGCGTTGGCGAGAGCTGCACGGGGCGCTCCTCAGGAGCGACGACGCCTTCTCGTGGCTTTGGGGGAAACGAATTTCAACCCCAAGAAGCAGAAGCACGTCCAGCGGGCGCCGTCGCATCGAACGAACATCCTGCCGCACGCACGAGCGAAGCGAGGAGTCTGGCGCTGCGGCACAATGACCTCCGGGATTGCTGCCCGGGGCTGCCCAAGAAATTTTGACTGGGTGAACCCGCTTCACGTCCTCGGTGACGGCGGTGAACCTGTGCCGGCCTCAGCGCCGCACCCAGCCCACACCCGCGACACCGCGGGCCCGCCACGCATCGCTGTGGCGTGTCCTGGGAATCGCCTCGTGGACCGACCGACGCGCAGGTATCGTGCGCCCATGCGCGTGCGAGATCCCATTCACGGGACCATTCCCGTGGCCGACAGCGAGGTCGGGCTCATCGACAGCCCGTTCTATCAACGGCTGCGGCACATCAAGCAGCTCGGCTTCGGCGAGCTCGCGTTCCCGGGCGCCACCCACACCCGCCACGCGCACTGCCTCGGCGCGATGCACGTCGCCAGCCGGCTCTTCGATGCCGTCGTGTCGCCCCTCAAGCTCGCCGATGCCGATGTCGCGCGGCTGCGTCGGGCGGTCCGTGTGGCCACGCTCCTCCACGACGTTGGACACCTGCCGCTCTCCCACGCCGCCGAGAGCATCGCCCCGGCTCGCGCGGCGCTGAAGCTGCCTGCGTGGCTCGGAAACGACTCCGGCCAGGCCAGCCACGAGGACTTCACGGCCAAGCTGCTCCTCGACTCGAGCTTGACCCACGTGCTGCAGACAGCGCTCGAGGGCACGGGCTTCGGGCCGGAGGCGATCGCGTCGTTGGTTGCGGGTGTGGAGCCGCCGGGTGGGAGTCCGTTTCAGATCGGCGGCCGCGACGTGATGCCGCTCCTGCGCCAGCTCGTCTCCGGCGAGCTCGACGCCGATCGCATGGACTACCTGCTCCGCGACTCGTTCTTCACCGGCGTGAAGTACGGCGCCTACGACCTCGACTGGATCATCCAGAACCTCTGGCCCGCAGAGCTGAACGGGAAGGCGTACCTGGCGCTGTCGAAGGTGGCGGTGTTCGCGTTCGAGGACTTTCTCCTCTCGCGGTACCACATGTTCGTGTCGGTCTATTACCACCACACCGCGATCTGCTTCGACGAGCTGCTCCGCCGCTACTACGCCGACGCGCGCGGCGAGTTCGAGGTGCCCACCGACCCGAATGGCTTCCTGGCCTGCGACGACGTGGCCCTCTGGCACACCCTGCGGCGCTCGAAGAGCCGCTGGGCGGAGCGCATCGTGCGGCGGCGCGGGTTCAAGATGATCGCCCAGGTCACCGCGCAGGACGCGGGCTACGACCTCGACGCCCTCGTGCGCGAATTGAAGGGCGCGGGCATCGAGCACTTCCGCACGGCGAGCAAGGGCGTGCTCAGCAAGTACTTCGTCGGCGGCGGCACCGCGGGCCTCTACGTGCTCGATCGCGGCACCGGACGGCTCACGCCCATCACCCAGTACACGCCGCTCTATCAGCGCTACGCAGACACGGTGACGCTCGAGCGGGTGTACGTCGACGACGCGCGGAGCGACGAGGCCCGCGCCATCCTCCAACGATCGATGACCTAGGAGCCTGTCCGGGTAACAGCCAGCAAGCGATCGACGCCCGCACGTTGGCC